>CAZWMZ010000243.1:0-3438 GCA_964634965.1 uncultured Nitratifractor sp.
AGGCGATCCCAATCGTGACACCGATGGAGACGGTATCGTCGATCGTCTCGACCTTGACAGTGACAATGACGGCATCCTCGACATCGTCGAAGCTGACGGTACCGATACCGATGGCGATGGGCGTGTCGATGATCCGGCCGATCGTGACGGCGACGGGCTGGCTGACATCGTCGATGCCAACCCTGATACCGTCGATCAGCCTGCCGACAAACTCAATGGACTCAAAACCACCCGTCTGCCGGTACCCGATACCGATGCAGATGGTCAGCCGGACTTCCAGGATGTCGACAGCGATGACGATGGCATCAGTGACCTCGTCGAAGGCGACACCAATCCCGCTCTCGACCAGAACAACGACGGTCGCATCGATCCGGATCCGGATGCCAATCACGACGGCCGCCCTGACAACGTAGACCCTGATGGTATCGCTGCTGGAGCTGCCGGCACTGTCGATCCGGCGACCGATGCACCCGACACCGATGGCGATGGCACACCCGACTATCGCGACCTCGACAGTGACAACGATGCCATCAATGACATCGACGAAACGGGTGGTCCCGACAATGATTTTGATGGCAGGACTGACAACGGTACCCTCGTCGATGGCACCAGCCTGCCCGACGATGACCGCGACGGAGTCGTCGATTTCCGTGAACCTAACAACCCGGATATGCCCGAAGGAACCGACCCTGACGGCAACGGAATCATCGACGGCAACCAGGCCACTGACCAAGATGGCGACGGTATCCCCGATCTGGTCGATCCGGTTGACGGGTTTGCCGATGGCGGCGTATCCATCAAGGGGTACTTCTGGTTTGACAACGACGGTGACGGTGTGCGCGACCCGAATGAAAACGAAGTGATCGACGGCGCGATCGTTGAGTTGCTCGATGCCGATGGCAATCCTGTTTCGTGCACTCAAGGTGCCCAGCCGGTTATGCGCCTGACACCCGAAGGATACGCCAAGTCGGTTGAGAGTGGTTGCCGCACTACTACCGACGAGAACGGATACTATCAGTTTGACAACCTCAAGCCCGGCGTCTATCAGGTGCGCATGACGCTGCCCGAAGATAAGCAGGGTAAATATTATGTCTTTACTACTGAGGGAAGCGACAGCGATGAGGCCAGGATCGTGACCTTCCCCGTCGATGCACGACTGGCTGCCAATGCCAATGCCGAACGCAACGCTGCGATCAACTGCTCTTGTGGCAATATCCAGGGCGACAGCATCGACGCTGTTTCGACTCTCGGTATGCTCGGTATGCTGCTGGGCACCCTCCTGGGCGGATGGATCCTGATCCGCCGAGAGGAGGTCGCTGCGGCGGCCTGATGCCCCCTCGTAGAGCCAAAGGTCAGGCGAACGTAATCGTACCCCTCTTTGAAAAGAACACAACGACCTCTTGAACTCGGTGCGTTATCCCATGCCGCCGCATGGAACAGCGATTGCGTTCACCTGACCTTTGGCTCCCCATTCCACAACAGTCACCTGCCCCTGCGCAACAGGCAGCTTGTGCACATCCATCCTCACTTCATATACTTCTGGATCCCGCCAGAGAGAGCGAACGATTCTCGACAGGGTCTGGACTAAGCCCAAATCCAAAAAGAAATGGGTATGCTAACTTTTCTCGAAACCAAAGGGTATCTCTATCCACTACATCTTTTGGAGAGACCAAAAAGGAGCCACACATGAGTCCAGGCATTATCGCTCTGATGATCGGTGTATCGACTTTTTTGGGTGCGCTGGGATTGATCGCCCTGCTGTGGGGGCTGCGCACCGGACAGTTTGACGACCAGGCCAAATTTCTTGACGGGGCGCGTTTCGATGGCGAGGAGGAACTGCGCGACGCCGTCCGAATGGAGGAGAAGCGCAAAGCCGCTCAGGCCAAACGGGAAAAGAACTACCGTCCTGTTGACTGAGAATGGCAACTTGTATTTTAGTTATTTTTGCGCTATAATGCAAAATAACTAAAATATTGGTGATGATAATGCTGACTTCTCCCTATACCCATTACGATGTCATGTACGAACTGGGTCAAAACATTCAGCGTGCGCGCAAAGAGCGAAAATGGACACAAAAACAAGCAGCTCTTCGCGCCGATATTCCCCTTTCGACGTATGCCCTCATCGAACAAACAGGCGAGGGGAGCATCAAAAATCTCGTCAAAATCTTCATGGCTTTGGGGCGCGATCATGAGCTGCTTGACCGTTTGTTGACTCCGGTTGATCCGACCCCCATCGAACGGTTTGGACACCTCCTCAAACCATGAAGACCGAACGCTACATCATCCCGTCGATTTTTGGTCACGATATCGGCATCATTACCGAGGATACCCGTGGAGTGTTTTTTCAGTACCACGATGGATTTGATACTCGGCGTTATCCCATCTCCCCTTATCGCCTTCCGCAGGAGCCCGGGCGGGTTTTTGGGCGGTACGACAACATGAGCGCAAACGGCTTACCCGGTATTTTTGCCGATTCACTCCCCGATCGTTTCGGCAGTGTACTGATGGAAGCCTATTTTGCCCATACGTCCGGCGCGCTTTCGCGCCTGAGTACACTGGAGAAGCTGGCGTATGTCGGGCAGGACGGCATCGGTGCTATCGAGTACCGCCCCGGTTGCGATGACGATACCTTGCCACCTCTGGGGAGTGGTTTGCGTGAGCTTTCGCGTAGCATTCGCCGTATCATCGAGGGGTCAACCCAGTCAGCCTTTGAGGAGTTGACGGCTCATCCGATCCCCTCGCCTGCCGGAGGGGCACGCCCCAAGCTCTCGGTCTTGTGGGACAGGAGAGGAGATCATCTTACCATTGGGCGTACTGACCGAGCCACCCCTTCTCAAGAGCCGTGGATTGTCAAATTTGACGAGCCAGGCGCCTCATTGACGCGTATCGAAGCGGCGTACATGCAGATCGCACGCGAATTGCAGATCAAAACAGCCACAACCGAGCTGGTCGAGGTGGGCGATCAGGCGCACCTGCTCTCGAAACGTTTTGACCGCGATGGGACGGCCAAGCTGCATCAAGCGACACTGGCGGGATTGATTCATGGGGATATGTCGATTTTGGGGTATTATAGCTACGATACCTATTTTCAGATTGCCCTGTTGCTGATGAACAACGCGCCTCACGCGGCCAAAGAGGTCTTTCGGCGCATGGTTTTCAATGTCGTCGGACGCAACTGCGACGACCACATCAAAAACGTTTCGTTCCTGATGGACGCAAACGGTATCTGGCGACACGCCCCGGCCTACGACCTGATTCACTCCGATGGCGAAGCGACGTTTGGAGAACACCGCATGCTGATCAATGCCAAAGCCAACCACATCACCACTGCCGATCTGGCTGCTGTGGGGTATCGCTTCGGGCTCGAGAAGCGTTTCATGCAATCGGTCATCGAAGCAACCTCGGAGCGGTTTGCCCGTGTGGATGCCACCTTGCG
>CAZWMZ010000244.1:0-4947 GCA_964634965.1 uncultured Nitratifractor sp.
AGTGCCTGACCGTTGCCGTCGCGTCCGAGACGAAAATCGGAGATGTTGATGGCGTGTCGTGCGATGATGTGCCCTACGTCGCCAATGACGCCGGGCTGGTCGTTGTTTTTGAAAAGGATCAGGCGTCCCTTGGGCTCGAGAGCCAGTGTATAGCCGTCGATATCGACGATGCGCTGCTGTGACTCCTCGAAGACCGTAGCACTGACACGCAGGACGTTGCCGTTTTGGGTGCTCAGGCGTACGGTGAAGAGGTTTTTAAAGCCGCTCGTGTTGGACAGCTGCTCTTTGGCCACCTCCATGTGACGCTCCTGGGCGATGTACTCGGCATTGACGTAGTTGACCTCATCTTCGGCCAGTGCGCTTTTGAGTACGCCGACCGTCGCGAACGTCGCCAGCGAGTCGATGTAGTCCGAGATGGGTCCTTCGGTAGTGACCTTAAGTGATTTGATGCCGCTCTGGCTTAGCTGGGCGCTCATGTGACCTATCTTTTGCGCCAGCTCCAGATAGGGGCGGACAAAATCGGGAAGTTCGCTCTCTTTGATTGGCAGATTCAGTGCATTGGGGTATGAGACCCCTTTGGCTGCGGCGATGGCGTTTTCGGCAGCCTGGATGGCGATGTTTTGCTGCGATTCACGGGTGTTGGCACCCAGATGGGGCGTGACGGTGACGTTGTCCAGATCGAGCAGCGGATTATCTGTCGCCGGCTCATGGACGAAGACATCGATGCCGGCCATGGCGACCTTGCCGCTCTGGAGAGCCTGATGGAGATCGGCCTCGTTGTAGAGACCGCCGCGTGCGACGTTGATGAGGATCACGCCGTCGCGCATTTTGGCGATCTCTTTGGCGGTAATCATATCGATCGTCTCTTCGGTTTTTGGGGTATGGATGGTGATGATGTCGCACGCGAGAATCTCATCAAAATCGGTCGTATACGCAATATCCAGGTCGGTCGCTTTGGTAGGATCGATGTAAGGATCGTAGGTGATGACCTCCATCTCAAATGCTTTGGCGCGTACCGCGACACGTGACCCGATATTGCCAAATCCAATCACACCCAATTTTTTGCCCTTGAGCTCGGTGCCGTACCAATCTTGTCGTCGCCAGATGCGATCCTGTTTGAGGTTGTTGTGCGCATAAGGAAACTGCCGGACACAGCTGAGCATATGGGTCATCGTCATCTCTACCGCCGCGATGGTGTTGGCCGTTGGGACATTCATGACGACGATGCCCTGCTTGCTGCACCCCTCGATGTCGACGTTGTCAACTCCGACGCCAGCCCGCACAAGGGCTGTCATCTTTGTCGCATGTTCGAGAAAGTGGGAATCGACATCGGTGGAGCTGCGGGTGATGGCGACATCGGCCTGTGGGATGATCTCGCGTACCAGCTTTTCTTTGGGTTCGTCGGCAGCATTGATGAGGGTGATTTCGGGGTGCGCCTCGAGGAGATCGAGGCCTTTTTGGTGGATGTGGTCACAGACCACAATGGTGTATGTTTGCATGGTAGGTTGATCCTGTGTGGGGTTATTTGAGCTTGTCTTTGATCAAATCGCCCAGCGTCATGCTTGCATCCTGCTCGTCGTTGAGATGTTTGAGGGCTTCGCGCTCCTCCTGGCGTTCGAGGCGTTTGACCGAGACACGAATGCGATCGTTTTTTGGATCCATCATACTGATGACGCCTTTGATCTCCTGGCCCGGCTCAATCTCGTCGAATTTGAGTGGATGGAGATCCTCGACCCGGATCAGGGCGTCGACGCCATCGTCGAGGGAGATGAAGACACCGAAATCCTTTTTGTCCTTGACGGTTCCGGTCACAATGTCGCCGGTTTTGTGTGTATTGGCGAAGCGGTCAGCCGGCGACTCCTCAAGCGCTTTTTTGCTGAGCGAAATTTTGCCGGCTTCGGCATCAATTCGGATAATCTTGACCTCCACCTCATCACCGGTTTTGAAGAGATCTTTGGCGGTGGTCGATTTGTTCCAGGAGGCCTCCTGGTTGTGCAGCAGACCTTCGACGTCGCCGAGCTTGACGAATGCACCAAAATCGGTCAGAGAGGTCACGGTACCGGTCACCACGTCTCCGACACGATGTTTGCGTGAAAAGGCCTCCATGGGTTTGGGCTGAAGGCTCTTGAGGCTGACCCGCAAACGGCGCTTTTCGGTATCGATCTCGATGATCTCAACGTTGATATCTTCACCCACGGTGAGGTAATCGCGAGGATGTTTGACGTTTTTGTCCCATGAGACCTCTGAGACATGCAGGAAGGCCTCGAGATCTTCGCCCAGATCGACAAAGGCGCCGTAGGGCTCGATGTTGCTGATGGTTGCTGTGACGGTATCTCCGACACCGAGAATCTCATGAATATTCTCCCACGGATCGGGATTGGCATCTTTGATTGAGAGCGAGAGGTGGCGTTTTTTCTTGTCATACTCGAGTGCGACAACATGTACCTCGTCTCCCTCTTCGAAATATTTGGCCGGATTGACAGGCCCTTTGTGCGAGATTTGCGAATAGTGCACGAGGCCATCGATGCCGCCTACGTCGATAAACATACCGTAGCTGGTGATCTTTTTGACCACGCCAACTACCGGCTCTTTGTTCTCCAGCAACTTATCGACAATCTCCTGGGCTTTGGCGCGGTCACGCTCGATCAACTCTTTGCGTGAGATGACGACCGAGCTCTTCTCTTTGTCCACTTTGACGATGATGGCTTTGATCTTTTTGCCGATCGGATCGGTTTTGGCGCTGAGATACGAAAGGGTACGCGGCATAAAAAAGTCCAATCCGTCCGATTCGACGACATAGCCCCCTTTGTTTTTGCGAACAACAACCCCCTCAATGATATACTCCTGCTCAGGATCGTAGCTTTCGATAAAGGCGTTGAGTGCCTTGCGCTGCTGGGCCTGCTTGTAAGAGACGCGACCGCGTCCGAGTGTCAGCACCTCGATTGTGTCGCCAACAGCAAAAGGCACATTGCCCTCTTCGTCACGCACTTCGTCCAGCGACAGCGAAGCATCCAGTCCGCCGCCAATATCCACGATCAGTTGGTTTTCATCCTCGGCAATTTTGACCACCGTTCCGGTGACCAGATCGTTGCGCGATTCGGTTTTTTTGAATGACTCCTCCAGCATCGCTTCAAAGTCAACATCCTCTATTTCGATATCTTCGAGCTTCATGTACCCTTCCTTCAGTTTCCGTGAGTTTGCCGTAATTATACCTTTTTTAAATTAAGGGCACCTCGCAAAAGGAATCGCACCCACATTTTCATAAGATTTTAGAGGCAGCTTCCAGGAGTGTTTGTTTGGAGACTGGGCGCGTGAGTTGAGTGCATGCGTGGCTGCTTTGTGTCAGGTATCGGCCAGCACATGCTTGTTGTACGGGGTGCCTGGTCCGGTCAGTGCGCTATCTGCTGAATGCGATCAACTACGTTTTGGACGATCCAGTCAGGTGATGAGGCACCCGCACTGATGCCACACAAGGTTTTGCCCTCAAACCACTCCGGCTGCAGCTCGGTTTCGTTTTCGATCAGGTAGCTGTCGGTGCAGTAGTTTTGAGCGATCAGATGCAGTTGCTTGGTATTGGAGGAGTGCTTGCCCCCAATGATCACCATCACATCGGCCCGTTTGGCCAGCTCGGCGGCGGCATCCTGGTTTTCGAAGGTTGCGTTGCAGATGGTATTGAAAACGCGCACCTCTTTGGACCGGGTGACCAGTTTGTTGACAATGTTGGCAAAGTCTTCAGGTTTGCGCGTTGTCTGGGCGACAATGGCGACCCGTGACTTGAGCGGCAGTGGATCGATCTCCTCTTCGTGCAGAACCACAAAGGCGTTGCGTGGATCGTCGGCATAACTGACCACTCCGCGAATTTCGGGGTGATTTTTGTCGCCGAAGACAACGATGCTGTATCCCTGACTGCTCATGTCGGCCACAATTTTTTGCGGCGTTGTGACATAAGGACAAGTGGCATCGATGATGCGTTTGTTCTGGTTTTTGAGTTCAGCCAGTTCGTCACGGGGGATGCCGTGTGTGCGGATCACGATTGAGTCGTGTTGCTCAGCCTCCTGCAGGTCGTTGGCCAGGCCGATATCAAATCCCTCTTTGAGACGATCGATCTCATCTTTGTTGTGGATCAGCGGACCGTAGGTAACGCTGCCGGGGTTCTCTTCGGCGATCTTGATCGCCCGTTTGACGCCAAAACAAAATCCATATGAGCTGGCCAGTTCAATCTTCATGGTGTACCTTTGTGATCTGCCCAAGCAGGGCATAAAAGTTAGGAAACGACGTCTCTACGCAGGCGGTATCGGTCACCTCCATCCCACTGACCAATCCAGCAATGGAAAAGCTCATCGCGATGCGATGGTCGCCATGGCTGTCGATGGTGGCTGGACGCAGCGTACCGCCATGGATGGCATAGCCATCATCAAACGCCTCCGCCTCGATCCCTGCCTGCTGCAGACCTGCGACAACCGTGGCGATGCGGTCGCTCTCTTTGACTCGCAGTTCAGCGGCGTTGCGTACGCGACTGGTCCCTTCGGCAACGGCCATGGCGATGGCCAGGGCTGGCAGTTCGTCGATCAGCCAGGCGATCCGCTCTGAAACGTCGACGGCCTTGAGGCGACCGTTGTAGGCGATGCGAATATCGCCGATGGGCTCGTAGCGGTTTGTGTGCTCCATCCGCTCGACCGTCGCTCCCATCTGTTCGAGGATGCGATAGGCTTCGATGCGGGTTGGGTTGAGTGAGAGCGTGCGCAGTATCACTTCGGATCCCGGAATGATCGCAGCAGCCACCGCGAAGAAAAAGGCACTGGACGGGTCGGCCGGTATGGTGATCTCGAGTGGATCGAGCGGTTGATGCATCGGCGCAATCTCGATCCACCCTTCGGCGTTGGTGCGAATATCGGCACCCATGCCACGTAACATCCGCTCGGTGTGGTCGCGACTCAGCAGCGATTC
>CAZWMZ010000245.1:0-3618 GCA_964634965.1 uncultured Nitratifractor sp.
ATCATGCAGATGGCGTAAATCAAAACGTTTCATGCTCGGCTCCTTTTAGCGGTCTACTTCGCCAAAGACGATGTTGGTGCTTCCGATGATGGTAACAACATCGGCCAGATAGCTTCCAGGGAGCATGTGCTGCAACACACCGGTATGGAAGAAACTCGGAGCACGGATCTTGAGACGATAGGCGTATGGTTCGCCTTCGGATCGGATAAAGAATCCCAACTCTCCTTTAGGAGACTCGGTAGGAGCATAAACCGTCCCTTTGGGTGGGCGCATTCCTTGTGTTACCAACACAAAATGTTGCATCAAGGCATAGTTCTGGGTCATGATCTCCTCTTTGGGAGCGGAGATATACCGGGGATTGTGCGCCATGATTTGCGGATCGGTCTTGGGGTACATGACGATGAGTTGCTTAAGAATTTTGATCGACTCTTTCATCTCTTCCATGTAGAGACGATAGCGGCCGTAGCTGTCATTACGATCGCTGACAGGAATATCAAAATCAAGCTCACCGTAGAGCTCGTAAGGCTCCTCCTTGCGAATATCATACTGCACGCCCGAACCGCGCAACATAACACCTGTACAACCCCAATTCAGAGCATCCTCAGGCGTAATCGTACCAACATCATCGAGGCGCATTTTCCAGATACGATTCTCGGTCAACAGATCTTCGTACATCTTGATTGCATCGGGCAGCTTGTGCAGGTAGTTACTCAGCTGCTCCAGCCAGCCCGGCGGAAGATCAAGAGGGACTCCACCGATGCGTACCGCCGAATGGGTCAAGCGCGCCCCGCAGTAATCCTCCACCAGATCCATCGCAAACTCCCGCTCGCGGAATGCATAAAGGAAGATACTCATCGCTCCGACATCGAGTGCGTGCGTCGCGAGAAAGAAGAGGTGCGACATGATACGGTTGAGCTCCAGCAACATCGTACGGATCACCTGTGCACGGCGAGGCACTTCAAGTCCAATCAGCTTTTCGACTGCCAGTGCAAAGGCATAGTTGTTCGATGTAGAGGCGATATAGTCGAGACGATCGGTGGTAGGCAGAAACTCATTGTAGATCATGTTTTCGGCCATCTTTTCCACCCCGCGATGGAGGTATCCGATGTCGGGATAGGCTTTGACCACCTGTTCGCCCTGCAACTCCAGTACCAATCGAAGCTGTCCATGCGCTGAAGGGTGTTGGGGACCGAAGTTGATCACCATCGTATTGTCATCCCGTTCGAAATTGAGGTTTTCGAAAAAGGGCTTAAGTTTGTTAGGCTGCTGCATGCGACCTCCTACTTTCGCTTATCAAGGACTTTGGAGTCCGTTTGGTAGTTGACCAGTGGCATTTGGCTGTATTCTGGATCGTGCTTCGCGTCACTCTCGGCTTTGTCGGCACCAAAAGGCACCTCATAACCTACCCGTGCAAATCGCTGCGAATCGTACCGATCGATCTGGGCTGGATCGCGCAGTTCCGGGCCAATAATGTCGCGATATTCACGGCCAAAGATCTTGTCCACTTCGTACCAGGCAGCATGCTCATCTCCTTGAAGTGGATAGGTTTTGCGTAGAGGATAACCCACCCAGTCTTCCGGCATAATAATGCGCTTGAGATAAGGATGATTGTTGACAGCGATGCCAAACATATCATACATCTCACGCTCAGCAAAGTTGGCCATTGCATAGATCGGTACAATGCTCTCAATCGCCTGATCTTCACGAATCCGAGTCAGTACGCGCACACGCCTGGCTTTTTTGAGGTTAAGCAGCTGATAAAAGATCTCAAACTCTCCATCCTGAGCAAGGTAGTCGATCGCACTCAACTCCGAGCACATCGCATATCCACACTCCTCTTTCAGAGTGCGCAGGGTGTCCAGATTGGCTTCAGGACGAATGTGCACCACCAGTTGATCAAGCTCAATATAGCTCTCCAACACCTCAACCGTCGCTTCGAGGCGCTTCACCACAGCAACAAAGTGGGTGTTGCTTTCGACTGCTTCGCGCGGTACATGCGGTGCCACCCAGAATCGATCAGTATATCTTGCCTTGCCCTGTACGTTGTCTTTGGGGGTATATTTTCGCATCAGACAAACCTTTGTTTGGTGTTTTTGTTCATGTTGCCCGATTCACGGTTGATCTTTTTCTGGAGCATCATCATCGCATACTGCAATGTCTCAGGGCGTGGCGCACAACCAGGCAGATAGATATCGACCGGTACAATCCGATCCACCCCTTGTACCGTTGCATAGGTATTGAACATTCCGCCAGTGTTGGCGCAACTGCCCATTGAGATGACCCATTTGGGTTCGGGCATCTGGTCATAGAGACGTCGAGCAAACTCGGCGTGCTTTTTCGAGAGGGTTCCAGCCAGAATCATCACGTCCGACTGCCGCGGTGAGGCACGAAAGATCACCCCCATCCGGTCAAAGTCAAAACGGCTCGCTCCCGTGGCCATCATCTCGATTGCACAACAGGCCAATCCATAGGTCATGGGCCAGAGGGAGTTGGCACGTCCCCAGTTGAGCAGCTTGTCCACCGTCGTCAGTGCCACCGGCAGGCCGCCGGTTGAGGCGTAGTTTACTTGATGCTGTGCCATTCAAGCGCTCCTTTCTTCCAGGCATAGATAAATCCAATCGCAAGCAGTACGATAAACAGGATCATTTCGGCAAACCCGAACCATCCCAGCAGACGAAAATCGATCGCCCAGGGGAACATAAAGATAATCTCCACATCAAACAGAATAAACAGCAAGGCCAGCAAATAGAATTGTGCCGAAATTGTGTTAGGCTGTTTGTTGGGCAGCGGCCCACACTCATAGATGGCCATTTTGAGGCGTTCGGTATCCTGGCGAGCCAGTTTGTGGCTGACAAAGCGTGCCAGCCATAGCGTCACCGGAAACGCGACTGCCGTGAGTGCCAGCAGAACGAACACACCAAAATAGGGATGATCGGTCAGTACATGCGTCATAAAAACCCCTTTCGTAATGACTTACTCCAACAACCCCGCCCCTGAAAATGGTGCAGAAGCGGGCCATGGCTGTATAAAAATAAGTGCCCTATGGTAACAGAAAGTTTTTTAAGTCGCTTGAATTGATTTGGGGCAATCGGAAGCAGAAGAGCAAATGTAACCGTTGGAAACATTGCATACATCTGTCCGACCCAAATTTTCATGCTGTTATCATCTCGAGGCTGCCTGCAACTGATCGCGCAGGGTACGCTTGAGGACTTTGCCGGTGGCATTTTTGGGCAAGGCGTCGATAACATGGATCTGTCGGGGGAGTTTGTAGTTGGCCAGGTGTGCACGCAGGTGCTGGCGCAATGCCGCTTCGTCGATGGCATCGACCCCCTCTTCGAGTTCGAGATACGCCACCGGGATCTCGCCACTCTTCTCATCCGCGATACCCACCACCGCACTGACCTTGACACCATCAAAATCATCGATCACCTCTTCGATCTCACGGGGATAGATGTTGATGCCTTTGGAGATGATGAGATCCTTTTTGCGGTCAACGATGTAGAGATACCCTTCCTCATCCATGTAGCCCATATCGCCGGTCAGGAGCCAGCCGTTGATGATCGTCTCTTCGGTCGCTTCGGGACGGTTGAGGTAACCCTGCATGATGTGGTCGCCTTT
>CAZWMZ010000246.1:0-4927 GCA_964634965.1 uncultured Nitratifractor sp.
GTGATCAACCTCGACCCCCGGAGCGAGCCGGAGATCTACGGTGCGATCCGCAAAGATGCGCTGCTTGAGAATGTCGTATCCGACATCAACGGCGTGGTCGATTACGCCGACGCGGCCAAGACCGAAAACACCCGAGTCAGCTACCCCATCGAACACATCGAAAACCATCAGCCCAGCCTCATGGCAGGCCATCCGTCAAACATCATCTTTTTGACAGCCGATGCGTTTGGGGTCTTGCCGCCGGTGAGCAAGCTGACCAAAGAGCAGGCGATGTACTATTTCCTCAGCGGCTACACCGCTAAAGTCGCCGGAACTGAACGGGGTATCACGGAGCCGGTAGCGACCTTTTCGGCCTGTTTTGGCGAGGCCTTTTTGCCGCTCCATCCGACCGAATATGCCAAGCTGCTGGGGGAGAAGATCGATCAGCATCAGGTCAACGTCTATCTGGTCAACACCGGTTGGACGGGTGGGCCCTACGGTGTGGGCAAGCGCATGAGCATCAAAGACACCCGTGCCTGCATCAACGGCATCCTTAACGGTTCGATCAACGACGCGGAGTTTGAAACCCTGCCGATCTTCAACCTCTCTGTCCCCAAACATCTCGAGGGGGTTGCCGACAATGCGGTGCTCAATCCGCGCAATACGTGGGAGGACAAAACCGCCTACGATGCATCGCTGGCCAAGCTCGCCGGTATGTTTATCGACAACTTCAAGCGCTACAACGACCGCGGAAGTGCATTCGACTTCTCATCAGCTGGACCGCACATCTAACGCATCATGGCCACCTCGCTCAAACACAAGATCATCAACATGTTTCGCGAGGTGCTCCTCTATCACAGCGACTCACTGACCTTTCGTGCCAAGATCCTGACGCTGTATGTTCTGGGCGACGATGGCGATATCAGTGAGTGCGAGATGGAGAAGCTGCACAAGATTGCACAGGCGATCTATCCGGAAAACCCTGATCGTGCTGAAATCTTGCTTGAAGTGATTCGGGAGTATTACGACAAGATTACCGAACACAACAACCTTGTATATGACAGCCTGATCAAAAGCATTACAGAGGACATCCGTCGCAAGCCACGCTTCGCACACAAGATCGACCTCGCTCTCTATCAGCAGCTCAAAGAGTGTCTTACCCAGGAGGAGGATCAGATCTTCCACGATCGCATCAGCGATTTTTTACGCAACCTAAAGGAGGAGTATGGAAAGCTATAGATTCATTGTTTCTGGCAAGGTGCAACATGTCTATTATCGCAAATCGGTCGCCCAGGCACTCCAGCGTCTTGGGGTTCAAGGGTATGTCCGCAACCGCAACGACGGAACGGTTGAAGTGGTAGCGCGCCTTTACGATGATCAGTACGATGCTCTTGTGGCTGCCCTGGAGGCCGGTTCGCCCTTGAGTCGGGTCGATCAGATCGATGCGACGCAGCTCGATACGGATGACATTGTATACGACGGATTTGAGATTCGGTACGATTAGTTTACCCTCGGTTAACCTTGGGGGCGCATAATACTTCCGATCGATCCTCTTGCGTGCTTTTGAATCCCTCCCCCATATATTCCAAAGCATTTCCTCCTCCCTTTTTGCGAGAGGGTCGACACCTTTCTCTTTTTCCCTTGCTTGATTTTTCTGTTATGTTCTCTCTTTGGGGTATGGGTTGGTATGGCTGGATTCTCAAAAAGACTCCAAACCTCTCCCGAGGGTAGAAAAAAGGATAAGTTTGAAAAAAGGTTGGGGATAAGGGCGGGAGAGTGACACCGGCAAGCCAACCGAAAATATTTGCTTTGAGTAAGTGGGGAGTAACGACCCGGTTGGCTCGCCCGGTCAATGAAATAGTAACATTTTTCAGTCAAAAAAAAGTCAAATCAACGAAAAAACAGTTATAATGCGCTCCAAAAACACAACACTCCCGACACAGGATCATTGAATACGAGCATGGCGTAAAGGTATCGCTAAAGGGCATCTCTAAAACCATGCATTTCTGTTTCGGGATTTGAAAAAGGCACCAAGAGATGGAGTGGGGTCAGATCGCAGCGCTGATGATGTTCGTAAGCATTGCGGGATTGACCCCGGGACCGAACAACATCATCGCTATGGCCATCGGTTTTCATCATGGCTATCGCAGTGTTTTGCCGCATCTGCTGGGCGTGACCGTTGGCTTTCCAGTAATGCTGCTGTTGATCGGGTGGGTACTGCGCCCGGTGATGGAGCAGTATGCCGCATGGTTTGCCCTGCTCAAATACCTCAGCATCGCCTACATCCTCTACATCGCATGGCACGTCGCGACAGCGCCGGTTGAGGTGTCGGGCCCGACCGATACGCGCACGGTGCCCATTACCTTTTGGCACTCAGTGGCCTTTCAGTGGGTCAACCCCAAGGCATGGGCGGGAGCATTGACGACCGTGACGCTCTATCTGCCGCCCGAGCACTACCGCAGCGGTCTGATCCTGGCCGCACTCTTCTCAGCTGCAACCATCGTAGCAGCTATCTCACTCTGGGCACTGATGGGGCGCACGATCCAGCACTGGCTGGCGCGCCCATCCCAGATGCGGGCGTTCAACATCACCATGGCGCTCCTGCTGCTGGTCTCCGTCGGGATGATGATGGTGTCATAGGCCATCGTCTGGATGGCCGAAGCGGTATACTACTCCTGGACGCAGATTTTGCCCTTGAGTGCGCATCGGAATGTGTAGCCAAACACCACGACGATCACCAGTGTCGCAGCCGCCAGTGCCGCGTATGAGGCGTAGAGCATCCAGGCATCGTGTGTCGCATGATAAACCACCATCGCCGCAATAGCCATCGCCGCGACAGGGAAGACAAACGCCCACCATGAGATGAAGAATTTCAAGCCGATAAAGCTGCGGAACATAAAGACCAGCAAGAGAGAGAAAAAGACACCGATGTTGAACAAAAAGATACCAAAATCATCGAGCCCATGGTGGAGTTTGAACCAGGCGATAAATGCAACGGCCGGAGGGGCGAGAAAGATAAAGAGCGTCGGCATGAACTTCTGGGGTAGCTGATGGTGGAAAATGATCCGATTGAGCAGGATAGCAAACAGGATCACCCAGAAAAAGACTCCAACACTGAAGTAGTACATCAAAATATGATTGGATACAAACCCAATGCCGCCGACAGGCACCAGCAGGTTGCCGACAATGGGAATAAACCAGGCGGGATTGGAGTGGCTGATCTCCTGGTTGTGGTTGATCCAGCGGCTGATGGTGTAGAGCGTCAGGTAGGTATGCAGGATCGTACCGGCGTACCAGACATATTTGGCAGCGAGTTTGTATTCGGGCTTGTAGATGATCGCCAACATCAGCAGCGTGATCGAAATGGCAGCAAAAAAGTTGATTCGTACCGGATGGTGCCACTCTTCGATCACCTCTTTGGGATAGACGAGCAGCTTGATCAGGTAGGTCAGTAGAATGATCGCAAAGACAGCCGTTTCGGCATAGAGCAGGTATTGGCCGATCGCTTCAGGCATGGCGAGCATCTCGGCCGCTTTTTGCCAGGCGATGGTGATTCCGCCCAGTCCCATTGAGATGGCAAACATCATGATGGGAAAAAACTGAAGCCGGTTGCTCACCTGATGGGGCTCGAACGATTCGGGTGTTTCGTGTGCAGTTTCAGACACGGTTGACTCCTTTGACATATTTTTCTTAATGATATTAGTTATCATTTTAGTTTATGGGCGCCATTGTAGCACTTTTGTTCGAGCTTGTCAAGGAATGCAACCTAAGTAGGAAAAACGATCGAAAATACTATGGTACAATGGCGCCAAAAAAGGCCGTTGTGCAAAGGAGTTTATATGGAAACGATCAACGTCACATGCCCCCATTGTCACAAAATCAATCGTATCCCCCGCAAGGATCACTACGCCAAGGCCAATTGCGGCCACTGCAAGCAGTCGCTGCTCGATACCAAACCGCGGGATGTCGATGCACACGCTTTTTCACAATATGTGGGTGGCAGCGACCTGCCGGTGGTGGTGGATTTTTGGGCCGAGTGGTGCGGGCCGTGCAAAATGATGGCACCGGCATTCGAGCAGGCCGCTGCATCGATGCCGCTCAAGGCGCAGTTTATCAAGCTCAACACCGAAACCCAGCCACACATCGCCGCACAGTATGGTATCCGATCGATCCCGACGACGATCGTATTCAAAAACGGCCGAGAGGTCGATCGCATCAGCGGCGCACTGCCTGCGCCTCAGTTGCAGCAGTGGATTGGAAGGCAGATTAAAAATTAAAAATTAAAAATTAAAAATTGGGAATTGGTGGGATGTGTGTTGTTCAGGGTGGGGTGGCTCGATGCTCTTGAGTCAAAGAATCCTGTTTGGGATTTGGGTATAATGCTTTAGGGATGTCTTGGAGGTGTCCTTAAAAAATCCGAGGGAGTTTCATGGCGCAACCTTGTCTGTTTTTGCTGGAAGATGATGCGAATCTGAATGAGACGATCGTGGAGTATCTCGAAGAGCATGGCTACTGTGTCGATGCAGTCTATGATGGCTATGCGGCGCAGGATCGCCTCTATGAGAAGCGATACGATCTATTGCTGCTGGATGTCAATACACCCGGCATCAATGGGTTTGATCTGCTCAAAGAGGCGCGTGATGAGGGCATCACAACACCGGCGATCTACATCACATCGCTTGACAGCGTCGAAGATCTCGAGACCGGATTTCGCAGCGGTGGTGATGATTATATACGCAAGCCGTTTGCGCTCAAGGAGCTCTTGATTCGTGTCGAGACGCTGATTAAGCGCAGCTTTTATCACGAGGAGCGCGAGACGATCCCCGTGACCGATACGCTGCGATACGACATCAAGAACGGTGCCTTGCTGGAGGGAGAGAGGGTTGTGCAACTCGGTGTCAAAGAGGGAAAACTGCTCAAACTGTTTATCAAACATTCCGACGAGGTG
>CAZWMZ010000247.1:0-4287 GCA_964634965.1 uncultured Nitratifractor sp.
GCACCCCGGGGCGTACCGGGGTCAAACGGGTCAGTTCTCGTCCTGGTTGACGATTTTGTTCTGGGCGATCCAGGGCATCATCTCGCGCAGCTTTTCGCCGGTCTGCTCGAGCAGGGAGCTCTGGGCATTTTTGCGCTCGGCTTTCATGCGGGGATAGCCGGCTTGACCTTCGAGGATAAAGTCTTTGGCAAATTTACCGTTTTGGATCTCGGCCAAAATCTGCTTCATCGCCTTTTTGGACTCTTCGCCGATGACGCGAGGGCCACTGACATAATCCCCATACTCGGCCGTATTGGAGATGGAGTAGCGCATATCGGCGATGCCCCCCTCATACATCAGATCGACGATCAGTTTGAGCTCATGCAGGCACTCAAAATAGGCCATCTCGGGCGCATATCCCGCTTCGGTCAGGGTCTCAAACCCCGCCTGCACGAGCGACGTCACACCGCCACACAAAACGGCCTGCTCACCAAACAGATCGGTCTCGGTCTCATCTTTAAAGGTCGTCTCGATGATGCCGGTACGCCCGCCGCCAATGGCCGAAGCATACGAGAGGGCAAGCGCTTTGGTGTTGCCCGCAGGATCCTGGGCTACCGCGATCAGATCGGGGATGCCGCCGCCTTTGGTAAACTCATTGCGTACGGTGTGGCCGGGTGCTTTGGGGGCGATCATCATGACGTTGATGTCCGCGCGTGGCGCAATGCGCCCGTAGTGGATGTTAAAGCCATGCCCAAACGCAATCGTCGCGCCCTCTTTGAGATTGGGCTCGATCTCGTTGGCGTAGATCTCTGCCTGGTTTTCGTCGGGCAACAAGATCATCACCACATCGGCTTTGGCCGTTGCATCGGCGACGGAGAGCACCTCAAAGCCTTTGGCTTCGGCCTTTTTCCATGACGCGCCCCCCTGGCGCAATCCTACGACGACATGGACGCCGCTGTCACGGAGGTTTTCAGCATGCGCATGCCCCTGGGATCCGAATCCGATCATGGCAACCGTTTTGCTCTGAATGAGGCTCAGGTCGCAATCTTTGTCGTAATATACGTTGAGTGCCATAGCATTGTTCCTTGTGTGCAATATGGCGGGATTATATCCTAAAATCGCTTATTTACTCTGCATTTACACAAAGCCGATACAATCCCCAAGGGCATCTCTAAAAAAACAATCAAGGATACACCCAATGGAAAAGTTCAAAACCTATTTTTTATTGACAGCATTGACGCTGTTGTTTATCTTCGTCGGCGGCATGATCGCTGGCAAGAGTGGCATGATCATCGCTTTTGTCATGGCGGCGGGCATGAACTTTTATGCCTACTACTTCAGCGACAAACAGGTGCTCTCACACTACCACGCCCAGCCGGTCGATCGCCACAGCGCACCGGGACTCTATGCCATTGTCGAGCGTTTGACGCAGCGGGCAGGTCTGCCGATGCCTGCGCTCTACATCCTCCCGGATGACCAACCCAACGCGTTTGCGACCGGACGCGACTACGAGCATGCTGCTGTCGCCGTGACCGAAGGGCTGCTCAATCTGCTAAGCGACGAGGAGGTCGAAGCGGTCATCGCACATGAGCTCAGCCACATCAAACACTACGACATGCTCATCGGTACGGTGGCCGCCACCATCGCCGGTGCGATCAGTATGCTGGCCAATTTTGGCATGTTGTTTGGCGGCGGACAGAACGACGAACGGCCCAACATGATCGTCACACTGGCGCTGATGTTCCTCGCGCCCATGGCCGCCGGCATCATCCAGATGACCGTCAGTCGCAATCGTGAGTTTATGGCCGACGAAGGCGCTGCCCGTATGACCGGCCACCCCGAATGGCTCCAATCGGCTCTGAGCAAGCTCGACCATTACGCTCGCGGCACCCTCATACCCGAGGCCGAACCCCAGACAGCGCACATGTTTATCATCAACCCCTTTACCGGCAAAGATCTCTCGTTTCGCCAGCTCTTCAGTACCCACCCGACCACCGAACAGCGGATCGAGCGGCTCGAGGCACTCAAGCACTCCTGATACGTTCAGGGGCTGCTTCAGATGCCTCTATATGGCACCAGATCACGATGCCGCCTTACGCCACACCAGAAAGAGCTTGTCGGGCTTTTCGCCATAAAGTTGCACGGGCACCTCTTCGACCAGGCGCAAGCCCAGTGCATCGTTCAGGCGCTTGAGCGAATGCTCGTACTGGCGTATTGTGGCACGATGCGGCTTCCAGCAGGCACCATTCTCCCGTTCAAACAGGGTAAAATCGGAGCGATACTCTCCCGCCTCAAACGACCCATCCACCGTCACAAAACGCTCTGAATCCTCGGCGAAAAAAGCACCCACGGCTACCTCTTCGAACCCATACAGTGTATTCACATCGCACAGAAAGTATCCTCCCTCTTTGAGCCGATCCTGCACACACGATCCAAAGCGCTGCAGCGCTTGGGGCTCAAGATAATTAAGCACATCAAAAACGGCGGTAATAACATCGTACCGATCATCTACATCGCACAGATCGATCGCCTCGGCATCGATCCCCTGCTCCCGCGCAGCAGCGACCATCGTTTCGCTCAGATCGATCCCCCGCATCCACACATCAGGAAACGCACCCTGCATCTGACGCAAAAAATCGCCGTTCCCACACCCCACATCGAGCCAAGACCCAAAATCGATCCCCTGCAACGCCAGCAGATAATGCGCATACAGATCGGGCGCAGCCTCCTTGACCCCCAACATATCTTCAACACGTGCATACAGATCAAGCGGGTTCAAAACGGCTCCTTGCGCTCCTGAATCTACATACGGTATTATAGCCAAAAGGCAGGTGATTATCGATTGAGAATAAGTTTATAGTCAACGTTTTTTTGTATAATTGTTAATCTGAAATTAACAATATAGGAATGAAAATGTTGGACAATATTAGAAAATTAGAAAAAAAGATACTGAGTGGGTTTTCCTGCGAGTACAAAAGGTATCTGTACAATCGTATCGATTTTTCTTCGCAACTGATAGGCATAGTGGGCGCCAGAGGGGTGGGCAAGACGACACTTTTGCTGCAATATATCCAAGAGTTGAAACAAAAACACCCGCCCAAAAAATCTCTCTACTTCTCATACGACTATCCCACAAACATCAATACAAAACTGATCGAACTTGCCGAAGCTTTTGTCAAGGTGGGCGGGGAGTATCTGGTTGTAGATGAGATACACAAGTATCGTGATTTTTCAATCGACCTGAAAGCCATATACGATTTTTACCCCAAACTCAAAGTTCTCTTTACCGGTTCGTGCGCGACGTCCATTTACAACGCACAAGCGGACCTGAGCCGACGGGTGGTTTTGTATCCGATGGTTGGGCTTTCGTATAGAGAATTTCTGGAGTTGAAACTCTCGGCGACGCTGCCGCATTTCACTCTGGATGCGATTTTACAAAACAGCATAGAGATTATCGACAGCATGGAGGATGTGTTTTTGCCCTTGGAACATTTCGAAGAGTACCTTTCGCAGGGGTATTATCCATTTTATTTCAAAGACAAAAACAACTACCTCCAACTCCTGAGCGCGGTCATCAGCCAGACAATTGAGGTCGATTTTGTCCAGTTGGGCCTCATCAAACCCAGCTTTGCGAACAAACTCACAAAACTACTCGTCGTCATTGCCCAATCCAACCCGTTTGAGCTCAATATCACCAAGCTCGCAACCAATATCGAAGTCAGCAGAAACACGATCTATGCCTATCTTCATCATCTGCAAAATGGCGGTCTGCTGCACATAGTCCCCAGCGCAAAAAAAGGCATATCCAAACTCTCCAAGCCTGAAAAACTGTATCTCAACAATACCAATATGTTTTATGCACTGACACATGAGAACAAAAGGGGCACCATCCGAGAGACTTTTTTGGTATCCCAGCTCAAAGAATCGCACACTGTAGAGGTATCAAAAAAAGGAGATTTTTGGGTCGATGGTACCTACACATTCGAAGTGGGAGGAGAGAGCAAGAGCTTCGAACAGATCAAAGACATGGAACGATCGTATCTCGTCATCGACACCGACGACACCCAAAATCCTCACAAGATTCCTCTTTGGCTCTTTGGGTTTTTATACTGATCCTCTCTGCTTCGCGCTCTGCACAGCGCGCAAAATCAATTGAGAGCTTTTTCGATCTTCCCATACAGATCCAAAATCGCCTCTTTGTGGGCATAGTAGCTGTTGGGGTTGGCGATGAGATGGGCGGAGGAGTCCATGATCTCTTCGGCGACTTTGAGGCCGTTTTCGCGCATGGTGTTTCCGGTCTCGACGATG
>CAZWMZ010000248.1:0-11180 GCA_964634965.1 uncultured Nitratifractor sp.
AAAAGTATTTTCTGTTCCGTGAGAGGGAAGAAGCGCATTGGTATGAATCATAGGAGGTGAGACCAAAGCCTCACCTCCAAAGAGGGGATTTGGATTCAGCACCCATTAAACATAGAAGGGTTATAATCAATACAGCATAACAGTGTCAAGGCCAAACCCGTTGTGAAGCGGGGACGGAAAGCCATGGGTCTCAAAGGGACTTGGAGATCGCCAGGTTGCCTCTGTGTTCAGCAGAACCTCCTGTGCGATGACGCATTCGACGCATCGTCTCTTTTCTCCCACGATTTTCTGTCGATGAGATGGCTGCGGCAGTTGCTTTGTTGCCGAATCCGAATCAAGGAGCAATCCATGCAATCAATCCACTCCAATCCACGCAAACGCCTGGCAAAGGGTCTTGTACAGGCGATGGCTGTTGCCGTCTTTTCTCTGACCCTGTCTGGATGCGATGCCTCGAGTCTGTTGGGCGATCTGTTTCATTTAAAGATCGAGACCGATGTCAATACCACGCAGCCATCCACGCCCGATACCGAACAGGCTCAACCTCAGAACGATTCGGACAGAGAGACCCGTCCTCATTCTGTCACCGATCACCCGACTGATACCGATACAAATGATCAGGGCGATCCAAATGACAAAGGGGACCCAAACGACAAAGGGGATCCAGGCGACAAGGGAGACCCGAACGATAAAGGGGACCCGAACGACAAGGGCGATCCTGGCGACAACGACGATACCGATACGCCGATTCCCCACCCCGATCTCAACCGCACCGGCCGGACCTATCTCAAACTCAGCAACGATCTGTATGTCAGCGATACGCACGATGTCGCCATCATGATCGTGCCCGATCTGAACAAATCGGCCAAACTTATTTACAACACGCAGAAGATCCAGACCATCACCAAGAAGCTCTATCGGCACTTTGAGGATCGATATGACTTTATCTTTTTGGTGACCAACAACAAAGAGCGTCCCAAGAGTGTCACCTACGCCGGTGTCTTCTCCAAGATCAAAAACGACGTCAAAGGCATCGGCGCTCCTCTGTATGATCATACCGCCGCCTACGGTTCCAAAGGTGCGCTCAAGGGTGTCATGCACTTCGCCTATCGTCGTGCCATTTTGCGTGGGCCAACGCTGCACGAGATCAGCCACTACTGGGCCAACAAGTTCCGCTTCGATTTTGATACGGCACCTTACTATCGGCTTGGCAGCGGCAGCCACTGGGGGGAGACCTCCTTTTATGGCGGCAAAGGGCAGCTGGGAGGATCGGATGCCAACACACTCAAAAAGCACGACTACACCTATGCTGGCAAGCGCAATCGCACCTGGACCCTCTACAGCGCAGCATCGTATGGCTGGAATGCCAACGGCGGCAACAGTCTGCCCTACAACGATGTCGAGCTCTATCTCATGGGCATGATTCCCAAAAGCGATGTTAAGGATCTGATGCTGCCCAAGCCCTACGGTCTGGCTCTGCCGCCGCAGGTCAAGGAGGATGCAGCGTTCAAAGCGATCTTCCAGACCGGCCGTCGCTACTTTATGGCTGTCGAGATGATCCGCAAATCGTGGAGCGACGTGCTCAGCGAACACAATGTGCCCGATCGTGACCCCGATACGACGCATGCCCAAAAGAGCTTCCGCATCCTGACCGTGCTGCTCGATACGCAGATGCCGCCCCATCACGAGGTGGATATCATCAGCGCACAGATCGAAAATCTGGCCTACCGAGGGGACGATAAAAACGATCGCAACTACAACTTCTGGGAGGCGACGCGCGGCAAAGGAACGCTCCAGGTCGGTCAGCTCGATGCGACCCTCATCGGGACACCGGAAGCCTATCCGATTCACGATACGTTTGAGCCCGAGACGATCACGTTTCGAGGCAAAACCTATCGTACCGTTCGTTCGCCCTATACCGGCCGCATCTGGCTTGATCGCAACCTGGGCGCAGATCGGGTCTGCCAGCGTTTCGATGATGCAGCGTGCTACGGCTATCTCTTTGCTTTTGGACGCGGATACGATGGGCATCAAAAGCGCAACAGCCCCATTACACTCACCCGCAAGCAAGCCCTGACGGGCAACGACAATGCGTTTGTTGTCGCAGGCAACACCACCCCGTATGACTGGGTGGTAGATGGGGTGGATGATGATCTCTCTGCGCGCATCGCCTGGATGCGCAACAGCGACGGTACGGGTGTCTGTCCGGCGGGCTTTCGTCTCCCAACGATCGACGAGATCGACGAAGAGACACGTGGCAACGAGATGGGGGATCCCTTTCCGGGGGAGCACATCACGGAGCACTTTTTGCGTCTCCCGATGACGGGATACCGCAACGCACAATCCCAGAACGGCACGATCACTCAGGCCGGCACACAGGGAGCCTACTGGAGCAGCACGCCCAGTACGACGACGCGGGGTGTGCGCCATGTGCTTTTTACTCGAACATCGTACGTCGGTTACACGACGCGCTATCTCTTTAATGGCAATGCGGTTCGGTGTATTCGTGATCGGCATTGAGGAGTGATGTACGTCCGTATCTTAAAAGAATAGAAGGAGAATACAATGGAATGGATGAGAATCGATCCGTGGGTCGCGTTGATGGTTGTGGCGGTGGTTGCCGTCGTTTTGATCGTACGAAGCGCCTGGCTGGTGCATCGAGTTCGAGGCTTGCAGGAGCATATGGAGTCCTCGGGCAATACAATGCATCGTCAGCTCGATAGGTACACATAAAGGAGGGAGTCATGTCGCGAAATAAATGGCACCTGATATTGCTCGGTCTGGTTCCGGTCTATTGGCTGGTCTACATGACCGACCTCACTACCAACGAGGATCTGCAGTGGTGGGTGGCGCTGTTTAGTCTTGCCATCGTCGGTGTACTGGCGCTCTACTACTCCTCGGCCAACGTCAAAGCTCTGGAGGAGAAGTATGAGCTGATTTTCGCTTCGCATCAGACGATCGAAGAGCGGCATCAGACGGTTTTATCGTTGATCCAGCGCCGGATTGAACTCTCGACGCGGGGCATGGTTCGGCACCGTCAAATGTTTGAATCCCGTCCACCAGAGAAGATCACCCCCGACTTTATCCGAAGCGAAATGGCACAGTTCCGGGCCGAGGAGACTTTGTTGCTCGATGCCGCCCAAAACTTGAAAGACTTTTTGCAGATCCAGTCGGGACGCATGACGATCGCCTCGCAGGAGTTCAAGCTTGACAATGTCCTCAAAGAGATATTCGGTTCGCTTCGCCCCCGCCTCAGCGAGCAGAAGACCGAGCTGGTCTATCTCCACCCGGAGGAGCGCATCGTCACTCTCAAAGGAGACGCCCGTCGATTCGAGCAGATTGTCCGCACGATGATCGAAGCGCTGCTGCCCTACAGTCAGGACAAAAGTCTTACAGTCGAAATCGAACCCGACGAGGAGGAGATCGCGGTCGAATTTTCGATCGAGCAGGGTACGTTTCCTGAGGCGAGTATTATGCAGCCCGATGTGGCCCTTTCGGAACTGGATGGCAAGCACAACAATGATGATCGCGTTCGCCTCTACATAGCGTATGAACTGGTTAATTTGATGGGGGGTGTTCTGGAGCGATTTGAGCAGGACGGCTCAGCGGTGCTGCGACTGCAGTTGCCGGCCGAGGTGGTCCAGACAGCGTCGATTGAGCGGATCGATTGTCCGTACGATGTGGTCGCGATCCAGCGCTCCGCATGGGCTCTGGAGACGATCGCAAACGTCCTGGAGCCGTCGTGCCGTCACTTTGAGGGATTTGTCGCCGAACCGTCCGACCCGATCGCACTCGATGCGATCCCAATGGATGCGCTGGTGATCGATCGGGAACTGCTTGTGGGTACGCTGCTTTCCGACCTGCAGGAGCGGCAAAGACGACAGCCGTTCAGCATCATTGTCCTGGAGTGTTGTGCGAACGAAGATGGCCTGTTGCCGATTGGTTTGAAGATCGACAAACAGATCCCCAAGCCGATCATGCCCGATCAGTGGGCTCGCCTGTTTGATCATCTCTCGTCGTCTGCGGCATCCAGCGCAGCCGATTCGGATCGCGAGGCTGCCCCGGAGGTATTGACCGATTTGGCTCACATCCATCAAGAGGATTTCGAGCGCTTTGCCCATCACCATGTTCTGATCGCCGAGGACAATGTGCTCAACCAAAAGATTCTCAGAAGCATTCTGGCCCCTTCAGGCATGCGGATTTCGCTGGCCGGCAACGGCGAAGAGGCGCTGGCGATGCTGCAGGCCGATTCGACGATCGACATGGTGCTGATGGATGCCAATATGCCGGTCCTGGATGGATACGACGCAACGCGTCGCATTCGCGAACGCTACTCACCCGAAGCGCTGCCGGTGATCGTGATTGAGAATGCCGGCTTTGCGTACACCGACAAACACGGTGTTGGCTTTAATGCAGTATTGCAAAAACCCTTCAAGGCAGGGCAGCTCTATCGTGCCTTTGAGCTCTTTGGACGAGCGGGGGATGGGCGCGAAACCGAACAGCCGGCGACCCAATCGTTGGTCAAATATGCCCCCAAACCTTCTCTGCTGGATATCGAGGCAGGCATCCGTCACTTTATGACGGCCATTGTCTATCGTGAAACCCTGCGGGAGGCACTGGAGACGTTCCAGGAGAGTCGAGCGACCATCGACCGCTATGTACGGATTCAGGACCATGAGATGCTTGTCGACTATCTGGAGGGATTGCGTACACTGGCCGAAACGATTGGCGCCAAAGAGGTGGTGTGGCGGCTGGAGGAGGTACGCCAACGCCTTGTTTCGGACACAAAGCATCCTCTGACGCGCGAGATATTTGGCCCATACTTTTCAGCCATGGCGGCCATGATGAGCGAGGCCCACACCTATCTGCGCAGCACCGAGTTCTTTGGGTAAGTGCGGTGGCAGGAGCGCAGGGGGAGCGAGCACAGGGCTCTCTCTGCGCTCTTCGCTCCCCCGGCAGCATCCCCACACCCACAACGCACAAACACCCCATCCAATCCCATCCAGCTCTTTTACGACAGCCCTTGCCAAAACCTGCAACCGCAACCGAGGGGTGTTTCTCGGTCCAAATCTCGAAGCAGAAATGCACGACTCTGCCCCATCATCGCATCCAGGGGCTTCGCGTAATTTCATCGCCGCGCCTGTGAGTGCAACGCACATAAGACGCAAAGCCCATAAATATGAGCATGGCGAAGATTTGAAGAATTCGATTTCGAGATTGGGGCTAAGGGAGGATTAGTCAAGGGCGGGGTATGATACGTTTCACGGCATCCTGAAAAAAAGAGATAGAGGTGCCCTTGAGTCTTTTTGTCCGAAGGATATCCTGTGAAAAAGATCCTCCCCATTCTCTCGATCGCTCTGTTGATTGCAGCGATTGCGATCGTGTTTGTTTCGATGGCCAAACAGGATGCGCCTGTGACGATCGTCAAAGGCAATACCGCTTTTAAGCCACTTCCAATCAAGCTTGAGCACACCAACGATACGCAGTGTGCGATGCTGATCCACAGTGAGCGCAATGCGGCCGAAGTGATTGCGCCCGATGGACGGACGTGGTTTTTCGACGATCCTGGCTGCATGATTCTCTGGCTCCAAAAGCGCGACTGGGCCGACAAGGCGGTGCTGTGGGTACACACGATCGACAGCGAGCGCTGGATCGATGCCCGCAAAGCATGGTACGGCGTCAAAGATGCCACCGAGATGCACTATGGATTTGGGGCGCGAGAACGGCGGTGCGAAACGTGCATCCCGTTTGACGAGATGCGGATGCGGATGTTGCGCGGCGAGAACCTCACCAATCCCAAAATCCGCAAAAAGTTGCTGGGCATATAGATGGACAGCATCAGCATCCTCTCGATCGTTACGGTGGCCTTTTTGGGTGGGTTTGGGCACTGTCTTGGCATGTGTGGCGGCATCGTGATCGCCTACAGCAGCACCAAAATCGACGGGCGATGGAGTCGCTACCGGCAGAGTTTTGCCCACCTGATCTATTCGCTGGGACGCATCACGACCTACATGGTCATCGGTGCGGTCTTTGGTGCCATTGGCGGCGTGGTGAGCTTCAGCGGCATGAGCATAGCGATCTTGACCATTGCGGCTGGGATTTTTATGATCTTTGCTGGCCTGTCGATTGCTGGAAAAGTACCCTTTTTGACGTGGCTGGAGCACTCTTTTTCGCGCAGTCAGTGGTATCAGCAACGCTTTCGGGCGGTGTTGCAGTCTCCGTCGCTCTACAGCTTTTATCTGCTGGGGTTGCTCAATGGGCTGTTGCCGTGCGGATTGGTCTACTTCTTCGCAGTGACTGCAGCGAGTACGGGCAGTGCGCTTTGGGGGGCGGTTGTGATGCTGATTTTTGGGCTCAGTACCGTGCCGGCACTCTTTGGGCTGGGGTTTTTTACCTCCATCTTTACGCACACGACCCTGCGCAAGACCATGATGAATCTTGCAGCAATCGTGGTGATCCTGTTTGGACTCTATACGGTCTATCGGGGGTACGATTTTGTCCGCCATCCCGACAAAGCGCTGCTCAACTGCTGCGAAACCGATCTCGAGCCATCCAGAGCGACGACGAACCTGCCACGTTTTGAGCCGCAGCGTCCTTAATGAAGCTTTTTTCGTTGTGGCGCGAGTCCGATTAAATCTATTTACGCTATAATGGTCTCCATATTTCAATACAGGAGTACATTATGACCCTTTTCGATGAAGTGAAAGAGGTGGTTGTCGAGCAACTCAACGTCAGCCCCGATGAAGTCAAAGAGGAATCGAAATTTGCCGACGATCTGGGGGCAGACAGCCTGGATGTTGTGGAATTGGTGATGTCGCTCGAAGAGAAGTTTGATATCGAGATTCCCGATGAAGAGGCTGAAAACATCGTAACCGTTGCCGATGCGATCAAATTCATCGAAAATGCGAAGGGGTAAATCCCCCTTCGCTCTGCGTTGCGGGCTGCTTGAATGACGATTCGGAGAGCTTTGCGAAGTTTTCCGAATCATTATTTCATAGCACTTGAGGAGCGAATGTGAAACGTGTGGTAGTGACCGGTCTGGGAATGATCAACAGTGTGGGGCACGATGCCGCCACTGCGTTTGATGCCATCGTGGCTGGTGAATGTGGAATCGATCGCATCACGCTGTTTGATCCGGACGGGTATTCGGCGCAGATCGCTGCAGAAGTCAAGGATTTTGATCCGACGAGCGTCATGGACGCCAAAGAGGTCAAAAAGGCCGATCGTTTTATTCAGCTCGGCCTCAAGGCTGCCGCCGAAGCGATGGAGGATGCCGGAATCGATGCTGCGGTCGAGCGCGAGCGTTTTGGGATCAGCGCTGCATCGGGCATCGGGGGTCTGCCGACGATCGAACGCAATTCGATTGTGCTGCATGAGCGCGGTCCACGCCGTATCTCGCCCTTTTTTATCCCATCAGCACTGGTCAATATGCTCGGTGGATTTGCCTCGATCGCTCATGGTCTGAAGGGGCCGAACCTCTCTTCGGTCACGGCATGTGCGGCCGGCACCCATGCTGTCAGCGAAGCGGCTAAAACCATCATGCTCGGTGGAGCCGATCGGATGCTTGTCCTCGGAGCTGAAGCGACTATTACGGGGATCGGTGTCGGTGGATTCGCAGCGATGAAGGCGCTCTCGACCCGCAACGACGACCCTAAGAGTGCTTCGCGTCCTTTTGATGCCGATCGGGATGGATTTGTCATGGGTGAGGGGGCAGGTGCGCTGGTGCTCGAAGAGTACACATCGGCAGTTGCCCGTGGAGCCAGGATCTACGCCGAATTGATCGGCTTTGGTGAGAGCGGAGATGCCAACCACATCACAACCCCCACGACCGACGGTCCGCTGCGCGCGATGCAGGCAGCCTACGCGATGGCGGGCAAGCCGCAGATCGACTACATCAACGCGCACGGCACCTCGACACCCATCAACGACAAAAACGAAACTGCCGCAATCAAAGCACTTTTTGGAGGCAAAGAGCACTGCCCACCGGTGAGCTCGACCAAAGGCCAGATCGGTCACTGTCTCGGAGCGGCTGGAGCGCTCGAGGCGGTCATCTCGATCCTGGCGCTCGATCGTGGTGTGATTCCGCCGACGATCAACTACACCACGCCCGATCCAGCGTGCGATCTGGACTACGTCACCGAAGGAGCACGCCAGGCAGACCTCAAGGTGGTCATGAGCAACTCGTTTGGCTTTGGCGGCACCAATGGGGTGCTGATCTTCAAGCGAATTGACTGAGGCGCCCGATGGCCGCTTATCTTGATTTTGAAAAGCCGCTCGAATCGATCGAAACCGATATCGAAGCTGCCAGGGCTCGAGGCGATGTCGATGCAGTAGAGATCCTCGAAAAGGATCTCGAAAAAGAGGTCAAAAAGGTCTTTAGTTCGCTCAGCGATTACCAAAAACTGCAACTGGCTCGTCATCCCGATCGACCCTACACGCTCGACTACGTCCGTTTGATGATGGAGAATGCACAGGAGATCCACGGCGATCGTCACTTCAAAGACGATCTGCCAATCGTGGTCTATCTGGGTTGGATTGGCGGTGAACGTGTTGTGTTGATCGGCGAACAAAAAGGACGCGGTACCAAACACAAAATCCGTCGCAATTTTGGTATGCCCAATCCCGAAGGGTATCGCAAAGCTCTGCGTGCAGTCAAGCTGGCTGAAAAATTTGACATACCGGTTTTGATGCTGATCGACACGCCAGGTGCTTACCCTGGACTCGGAGCTGAAGAGCGTGGGCAGAGTGAGGCGATTGCACGCAACCTGATGGAGTTTTCGGCTGCACGCGTACCGATGGTCTCGGTCGTGATCGGCGAGGGAGGCTCGGGTGGCGCACTGGCCATTGGGGTTGCCGATCGGCTGGCGATGATGCGTTATTCGGTCTTTTCAGTCATCTCGCCCGAAGGGTGCAGTGCGATCCTGTGGAACGATCCTGCCAAAGTCGAGCAGGCGACCAAAGCGCTGAAAATCACCCCCGATGCCCTGCTGGAGCATGAATTGATCGATGCGATCATCGACGAACCACTGATCGGTGCCCACCGCAACAAGCAGGCCGCCGCCGCTGCGCTTCAGGAGTACTTTCTGTCGCAGTTGCGCCAGTTGCGCGAACTGAGCAAAGACGAACTGCTGGCACGACGCTACGAGAAACTGCTGGCACCCGGTGCGTTCAGTGACGAGGAAAAATAGTAAACGCGTCATGAAGGAGGTCTCTAATATTTTTAGAGATGCTCTTTGGAAATGGACAGGTTGAAGGGACATGATATCGTGGTGCAGTGTGCCCAGAAGGAGAGAGATGGGCGGGTGTGATGTTTGATGCGGTGATTGCCTGGATTGTGACGACCGTGAATCAGTGGGGATATCCGGGCATCTTCGTTGCGATGTTTCTTGAGAGCAGTTTTTTTCCGTTTCCGAGTGAAGTGATCATGGTTCCGGCAGGTTATCTGGCCTATCAGGGACAGATGAACCTTTGGAGTGCGATCGGAGTCGGGATCGGCGGATCACTGGCGGGTGCGCTGTTTAACTATTGGTTGGCGGTGGTGCTGGGGCGGCCACTGTTGGAGCGGTACGGACGCTACATACTGCTCAAACCCGAAACCCTCTACAAACTTGATCTCTTTTTTCAAAAACATGGAGAGATTTCGACCTTTAGCGGGCGGTTGATCCCCGGCGTGCGGCAGTACATCTCATTGCCGGCGGGGTTGAGCCGTATGCATCTGGGGCGGTTTGCTCTCTATACGACGCTGGGGGCAGGGGCGTGGGTGAGTGTATTGGCGATCCTGGGGTACCTCGTCGGTCGCAATCAAGAGCAGGTCGCACGCTACCTGCACAGTGCAACCGTGATGGCGGTGATCTTTGTTGCGGGGTTGGTGTTTTTCTACTGGCTGCGTCACCGTGCTCGAGAGGGGCAGATATGATCCTGGTCGATGTCGGCAATACCCGTGCCCATGTCTGGATGGATGGAGCGATCGAGCACATGAGCATCGATGCAGCGATCCGACGCTACCATGCGCAGCGTGTCTACTACATCAATGTCAACCCTCACCACACCGATGCACTCAGTGCGCTGGCAAGCTGGCATGACCTCTCCGACGCGCTCCATCTCATCGGCGAGTACGACAGCATGGGGGTCGATCGCAAGGCGGCATGCCTGAGTCGTCCGGAGGGGATCTTTGTCGATGCAGGGAGTGCCATTACGGTCGATCGTGTCGTCAGTGGCGTCTATCAGGGGGGCTTTATTTTGCCGGGATTGCGCACCTGTCGGCGTATGTTCGCAAGCATCTCGCCTCTGCTGGATCTCCCGCTGGATGAGGAGATTACGCTGGATATCCTGCCCAAAAGCACCCAAGGCAGTGTGAGTTTCGGGGTATTGACCGCGATCATCGCACCCATCGAGCAAATACGCGCAGATCTACCGCTCTTTATCACCGGGGGAGACGGGCCGATCATTGCACGTCATTGTGCCGATGCGCAGTACGATGCGGGGCTGGTGTTTGAGGGGATGCGTGCGGCGCTGAGCGATCTCAACAGCGTGTAAAGAGCTTTTTGCTATATTCCGATCCAAAGAGAGCATCTCAAAAGAGGAGAGCCTGTGCTGACCATTGCCTTGCCCAAGGGGCGTATTGCTGAGGAGACACTGGAGATCTTTTCACAGATCTTCGGTGGAGATTTTGCCTTTAGCGGGCGTGAGTTGATTATGGAGGCGCAGGGGTTTCGCTTTCTCAATGTGCGCAACCAGGATGTGCCGACCTATGTGGAGTATGGTGCGGCCGATCTGGGGGTTGTCGGGCTCGATGTGATTACGGAAAAGGAGCTTGAGATCATCGATCTGCTTGATCTCAAAATCGGTCGGTGCAAGGTTGCTATCGGCATCCGAAACGAAGATGAACTTGACTGGAGCCGTCCCGATATCCGCATCGCGACCAAGATGGTCAACATCACCAAAGACTACTTCGCCCGCAAAGCTGTCGGCGTCGAGGTGATCAAACTCTACGGCTCGATCGAGCTGGCGCCTCTGGTCGGTCTGGCCGATGCGATCGTGGACATCGTCGAGACCGGAAACACCATGCGCGAAAACGGCCTCAAAGTCGCCGAAGAGATCATGGACTCCTCCGCCCATCTCATCGCCAACCCCAACAGCTACTATGCCCACAAAGAGGCGATTTTGGATCTGTATGGGAAGAT
>CAZWMZ010000249.1:0-2513 GCA_964634965.1 uncultured Nitratifractor sp.
CCGTTTTCGATCCCGTCTTTGAGATCAAATACCTTGGCGAATCCCATCTGCTTGCTGAGAAAATCTCCCAATGCTTTGGAACGATTGGCGTGTGCGCAATAGATGATCAGGGGTTTGTTTTTGTCTTTGAGCAGGTGCCCAAGCTCAAAAAACCAATTGCCCATATCGGGTCGGCCCTGCTCATCAAAGAACATCATTTTGTGGGCACCCTTGATGATGCCGGTGGCTTTCCACTCACCCGGAGTACGGATGTCGATCACTGGGACTCCCTGCGATTGGAGCTTCAGAAGCGTATCGTTATCGATCGTGGTGAATTCGGCCATAGCTCCAGCGGTCAGCAGGAGCAGTGTCAGGATGATTTTTTTCATGTGAGTTTCCTTGGGTGTGGTGGACGAAAGTATAATCAACAAAGGTTAATCGTTCGTCATGTGTGAACGGAACGGTTTGGGTCGTGCCAGGCGATTCGACATCCCAGAGCGGGCAAGGTTTCGATGAGCTTGTGTCCAAGTTTGTTGTGCAGGCGATAGATCAATGTTCGCAGTCCGCTGCTGGAGACCTGCTTGCCCTCCCAGATCGTCTCTTCGAGGAGATCGAAGGGGACCAATGTGCCTTTGGCCTGCACGAGCATGTCAATGAGACGACGCTCTTTGGGTCCCAGCCGAACCGGATGTTTGTTGAGGTAGAGTATGCGGTGTGCAGGATGATATCGGCACTCCCAGAGTGGATTCCCCAGAACCATTGTTCCATTGAGGTGGTGGGTATGCCGGGAGCGTTGTTCGAGCGCCAGCAGGATGGCCGAGTGGAGCTCTTCCCGACGAAAGGGTTTGATCAGATAGGAGGCCGGCAGTGTCTGGATCGCCTCGCGCATGGTAGTCTCATCCATCACAGACGTCAAAAAAACGACCGGAATGACTGGGCCATCCTCTTCGAGCAGTGTGCGGGCGATCGCGATACCGCTTCGACTTTCGGCAAGCATAATGTCCATCAGGATCAGGTCAGGTTGATGTTCGCGAATGGCCCGCAGAGCGTCATCGTAGCCGGAAGCCATCCCGGCAAAACGATATCCCAGTCGGGTAATGGTGTGCCGAATCTCCAGTGCAATGATTGCTTCGTCTTCGACGATAAAGATACGTTCACGCATTGGGCTCCTCCCATTCAACCGTAATGAGGGTGCCGGCAGCCGACTCGATCTTCAGGGTACCTTTGAGTTGCAGGGTGGCCAGTGATTCGAGGATGGTCAGTCCCAGACCATCTTCTGAAGAGCGTGTTGTATCCAGCCCTTTGCCATCGTCTTGAATCGTGAGCCGATAGAGTCGATCCGGCTTGCGGGAAAGCGTGAGAGTGATGCGTCCCCTCTCTGCGTCATCGAAAGCGTGTTGAAAGGCGTTTGTCAGAGCTTCGTTGACGATAAATCCGCAGTAGACGGCTGTCTGGGCAGGCAGTTCGATCTCCGAATCGATGACCACTTCGATCGATCGATTGGGAAAACTTTCGTGCAGCATTGACGCCAGACGCTGAAAGTAGTCATGCGCATCGACGTAACCTGGATTTTTGCGCGCATCGAGCAGGGCATAGAGGTGGTGGATCGAGAGGATGCGATTTTCAATCTGTGTGAGTGCTCGTCGTGTTGTTTTGGTTGGGGTGGTGTCGATCTGAAGGCGCACAAACGAAACGATGATCTGGATGCTGTTCTTAACGCGATGATTGAGTTCGCGCAAGAGCAGGTCTTTTTCAGCAAGCAGTTGGGAGAGTTGGCGGGTACGATGGGCGACCTCCTGTGTCAACCGCTGCTCTTCCCTGGCTTGTAACGCGATGAGGTGGTGCTGGGCCTGCAATTTGTCCCGGTGGACTGTTCGGATCCTTATGGCCAGCGAAAAGGCAAAAATCAGTGCTTCAAGCACCAGGGCCCACTCGGCAAAACAAGGAGCCGATCCTATGACGTCGTATGTTCCGATATTGGCCAGATACATCAGGAGCGATGCGAGAGCAAACAGCGCCCAGCCCAATACAATGTATTTGGCCTGTGCATTGCGGCGATAGAGTGCATAGAGAGCAAAACCAAAGAGCACAAAAAGCGCACCGATTGTGAGCGGGGCACGCAAGCTGTCCAGATCGATCAGATGTATCGTGATGATGCCCAGAGCATACAGTCCGATCACACCATTGAAAAGCCGCTGCAGTCGAGGATGGTTCTGAATCTCTAGGATTTCGCGGGTAAACAACATGAGAAGCAGTACCGGTATGGCCACGATAAACCCGACGTGCCAAATGAGCACACGAATGGCTGCCGGAGAGAGAAACAGAGCGATCGCTCCATGGTAAACAGCCTGATGCAGTGAGACAGACGCAAAAAAGAGGACATAATAGAGGTAACTGATCTGTCGCGTCAAAAAGAAGATAATAAGATTGTAGGAGACAATGATCAGCATGGCGCCTATAAAAAAAGCAAACAACGAGCGCATCAACAAAGCGTGATTGTAGAACGCAAGAGGTTTCCACAGATCAAGTTGCAA
>CAZWMZ010000250.1:0-4066 GCA_964634965.1 uncultured Nitratifractor sp.
GCCGCTTCGGAGATGAGGATCCCCGATCCGCCCAGTCCGCTGGGGTGAAACTGAACAAACTCCATGTCCTCCAGCGGCAATCCTTTGCGTGCGACGATCGAGAGGGCATCGCCGGTGTTGGCGTGGGCGTTGGAGTTGATCTTAAAGGCACGTCCGTAGCCGCCGGTGGCAAACATCGTCACCTTGGCATTGAAGAGCACCGGCTCGGAGGTGCGCAGATCGAATGCTGCGATGCCACGGACCTTGCCATCCTCATAGAGAATGTCGGCCGCATAGTACTCATCGAAGACCTCGATCCCGGCGCGCAGTGCCTGCTCGTACATCGTCTGCAGCAGCGTCAGACCCGTGCGATCGGCTGCATAGCAGGCGCGGGGCTTGGACTGGCCGCCAAAGGGGCGGATGGCGATCTTGCCCTCGTCGTCACGCGAAAAGATCGCTCCCATGCGTTCAGCCCAGCGGATCGTCTCGGGTGCCTGGGTACACATCAGCTCGATGGCATCCTGGTCGCCGAGGTAGTCGCTCCCCTTGACCGTATCGAACTCGTGCAGCTCGGTGCTGTCCTCTTCGCCCAGTGCGGCGTTGATGCCTCCCTGCGCGGCGCCGGAGTGGCTGCGCAGCGGATGAAGCTTGGTGATGACAGCGGTCTTTTTGCCCGCGGCGGTGAGCTCTCGAGCCGCAGCCAGACCGGCCAGACCAGCTCCGACGATCACCGCGTCGTATTGGTAGATTTTGACATCGGTACTTTTCATGCTCGCTTGTCCCTTTACAGAAAGATAGAGCGATTATACCAAGGAGGGCGTCAGAGCCAATTGAAACCAAGATAGATTGGGTCCTCCTGCCGATGCAAGTGTTACGGTTTTACTCTTTTGTTATAATGCCTCTATGGATCATGAACATTTTCTTATTGAACGGTTGCGTTCGGATTATATCGGAGACGACGGAGCCGTGATTGGCACGCAGGTTTTCAGCGTCGATGCCTTTTGCGAGGGGACGCATTTTCGGCGGGAGTGGATGCGTCCGGAGCAGATCGGCCGCAAAGCGATGCTGGTCAATCTCTCCGATGCGGTGGCGATGAATGCTGACCCCAGGTATGCGCTGTTGAGTGTCGGTCTGCCGCCCGAGATGCCACGCGAAGCGATCGCGCGCATGATGGATGCGATCGAAGCGACCGCGGCCGAGTGGGGGTGCGAACTCATCGGCGGCGATACGGTGCGCAGCGATAGACTCAACCTCTCGATTACCCTGATCGCTCACAGCGACGATCCGCTGCTGCGTACCGGCGTGCGGGTGGGGGATTGGCTGGCTTACACTGGAACCCTCGGTGAGAGCCTGCGCGATCTGCGGCGCCTCGAAGCGGGCGAGAAGATCGCGCCCGATTCGCGCTTTTTCGAGCCGCATCTGCGTCGAGAGTTTGTGCGCCAGGCGCGCCCGCTGCTGCATGCGGGCATGGACATCTCCGATGGCCTCTTTTGCGACGCGAACCGGCTGCTTGATCGTCACAAATATGGAAGAGAGATATTAAAAAATATCAAACCCGACGAGGGACACAGTGGGGAGGAGTATGAGATGCTCATCGCGTTTGATCCAGAGCACCACTCTGCCCTCGAAGCGATCGCCCACGCATGCAGAACACCGTTGACGGTCTTTGCGCAGGTTTTGCCTCCCCAGGGCGGCGATACCGAGCGTTTTCCCTGCCGCAGTCACCATTTTGGTTAACCGTCCGGTTAATCACTTTCAGCTATACTACGCACCAAATCACAGTGGGAATATTTTTTAATGAAAAAAACGCGGCCTCTTTTCATATTTATTTTTATCATCGCCCTGATCGCTGTATGGCTGGGGGCGACCGCATGGATCGGCGCACGCATCGAGCCGGAGATGCGGGGATATTTTGCCCGCCTTGCCCGTCTCAACGGTTTGCAGGAGGATGCGTTTCGTGTCGAGAGGGTTCAGCGCACCTTTTTTACGTCGAAGATGCGCGTGACACAGCGTGCTGCGGCACCGATATCGGGTCTGCCGCGCAGCGTTGATCTGGCGATCGAGCACGGCCCGATCTTTTGGCGAAGAGGTGCAGGATTGGGTCTGGCCCGTATCCATGCGCACCTCTCCCTCGCGGCACAAACCGATCGGGGACACAGTGGAGAGGGTAACGCCTCTACAATCTCGGCAGAGATGGTGGCCCGAGTTGGGTGGGACCGTCAAGTCCACTTGCGTGCAGACGTGGAGCCGTTTGTCTGGCCGATTGACGAGGGTGCGGTCGGTGGAGGTACGCCAGTAGAGGCACTGCTCTGGAGCGATCCGGCGACGGTGCAGTCGGTCTTTGACCCTTATACGTTTGCGGGGAAGTATCGGATCGATACGCCACGTCTGGGGGTGCGCGATCGTTCGGGCGCGACGCTGCTGGAGGCCGAGACAGTTGCGTTGAGCGGTTCGGTTGTCTCGGTTGCATCCGACTGGTTTACCGGTGAAGCGACGGCAACCATGGGGCGTGTGCGCGGCCTGGTCGTCGGGACGGATGCCAATGGTACGGCAGGCTGGCCCGATCTGACGCTGGAGTTGGCTCTGCAGACAACAGCCCAGAGCCGTACGAAGGTTGGGTGGCGCTATCGGGTGCGTTTCGCGGTGCTGGCAGGTGCACTGCCTGCGCCGATGGCTCCAGTGCGTTCGGGGACGATCCGAGTAGAGATGTCGGGACTGGTACGTTCCGGCATCGCGTCGCTGATGCAGGCGATTCGCCGTGCCCAGCAGCAGCAGGCACAACTGACACAAACACTCCAGACCTCCTCGGATGATCCGTCCAGAGTTGCCGAGGCGCTGGTGACGGCCCAGACGCTGCCGGCAACACTCAAGCGACAGGTATTGCTGACCCTGCCTGCGATTCTGGAGCGCAATGCCACTCGCCTGCAGATACAGGCAACCTTGGCAACCCGCACCCATCCAGACAACACCGTCGAGGCGACCCTGCTCTATACCGGTGCATTGCCGACCGCAAACGTCGAGGCGATGGCTGCGGCACTGGCCCACCCGGTCCCGGCGCTCTTTACGATGGATGCGCGGGCGGCGTTTGGGACGACACTTGTACAGGAGCTGGGTGGCGAGCAGGGCAAGCGTTACGCCGCTGCGCTGGCCGCAATCGCTCGACAGGGCTGGCTCAAGCGCACCGGGGATCGCTACAGTCTGTCGATCCACTACGACCCACGTCATCTGATCCTCAACGGTCGGTCGATGCCGATGATACTGATGGGGTTAAAACTGATCCAGCAAGGAGGTGCTTTTTGAGACAAGACTTGTTTTTTGACCAAACCCAAGGTACAATTACACTTCACAATACCACACAAGGGTGCAAGCCGTGAAAGCGATGCGATGGGTTCTGGGACTTTTGATGCTGGGTGGCTTCTCTCTCGAAGCGGCCGATTTTCTTCATTTTAGCGATATGTGCGATCCGACACCCGAGGCGAGTTGCCCCAACAAACCCGAAGAGGTTCGCGCGCTCCAGGCAGCACTCAACGGCGATCCCAAGCTCTTTTTGTTTATCCGTGAAAGCGGTCAGTGGGATGTCGCCACCCGCGATGCAGTGGTGGTTTTCCAGGAGCATTATGGCGTCCATCCGGCGCAAGGGTATGTCGGGCCGGCGACACGCCGCATGCTGGAGCGTCTCTATGGTTCGACAGCGGCGCGCACCGCATCGGCGGATGGCGAAGCCAACACCTCCACCTCAGCCGAGTCGAAGGAGACCGCGACCGCCGTGCGCACCATGACGCTCCCTGCCAAGGCCAGCAAGGCCAGCCAGCCGACCTACCAAAAGCGTTCCCCCAAACCCGCCGCCAGTCGTACATCCAGCCTTCCTGCCGCCAAGCCGGCCCGGGAGTTTGTTCTCTACGCCGACATGTGTGACAATACCATCGAGGGCAACCATTGTCCCAATAAGCCGATCGAGGTCTCCAATCTCCAGATTCTGCTCAATGCCGACCCCAATCTCAACGTCCACATCGCTACCGATGGCAAATGGGGCAAAAGCACCCAGAAGGCTGTGGTGGCATTTCAAAAGCACTACAACATCGCCCCG
>CAZWMZ010000251.1:0-7471 GCA_964634965.1 uncultured Nitratifractor sp.
CCCGATCCTGAGTTGAACCGATCGCGGGTATCGAAGAGCGGCTCGACTGAGATCTTGTCGACAAACAGGCCGTCGCCGGTCTGCTTGAACTGCTCATATTTTCGGCAAAAACGCCGATCGGTGGCGCGGTTGAATGCGACGTCGTACCCTTCGCTCCCTTTGCCGAGCTTAAACGCTCCCAATGCACGATAAAAGGCTCTGGAATCCATGTAGCCGGTGCGGGATTCGACCACCTTGCCATCCTGAACAAAGAGCAGCGTCGGCGTCCCGACGATCGCATCGACCTGCGCAAAACCTTTGAGCTGATCGGATCGTGCTGTGCGCAGCGGAACCGTTCCGTGATACCCTGCGACCACCTCACGCTCAAACTGCTCACAAAAGGGGCAATCAGGAGCGATGACGACGACAATCTCCTTGCCGCCCAGAGGCCGAATCGCTTCGGAACTGTTCGCATCGGGCACGATCGGCGTATCGTCAAATGTTACGCCCGTTGCGTGATTGGGACAATACCCATTGGGGTGTTTTTGCAGATACTTCTGATGATACGCCTCGGCTGGATAGAAACGATCGAGCGGCTTGATCTCTGTCGTGATCGTACCATACCCCGCCCGATGCAAGAGCTGCTGATAGACCTGCCGCGTCGCCAGAGCGATCGCTTTTTGCTGTTCGGTCGTGTAGTAGATCGCCGAACGGTAATTGCTGCCGATGTCGTTGCCCTGACGGTTGCCCTGGGTAGGATCGTGCATCTGCCAAAAGGCCTTCAGAAGCGTTTCGGTCGAGAGGCGCGCATCATCATAGACCACCTCCACGACTTCGGCATGATTGAGCAGGTCGGGGTCGTGGCGATGGGCGAGCACCTGTGAGTAGGTGGGGTTGTCGAAACGACCCCCAGCGTAGCCAGCGCGCGTCTTGATCACCCCCGGCATCGCCCCAAAACGCTTCTGAACACCCCAAAAACACCCCGCACCCAGCACAAGGGTCTGGATCTGAGCCGCCAGCACCATGCTCGATGCGGCCACACCTGCTACGATTTTCATAGGACTCCTTTGCGGCACCTCAAACAAAGAGCTTGTACCCACCATGACTTCACTGCCCTTCGACACCGAGATCTTTCATCTGTACCGTGTTTGGACTTTTTGGCCCGGCTTTGGGCAGCCTGACAAAGGTCTGCCTTGCGCCGACAAAGGCTTTTGCTGGTGTGGGTGTGGTCTGTTTTTTGAGATACCCATTTGCTTATATGCTGCGCGCACTATATCCAATCGCACTTTGCGTTTGGATAAGATTTTTCATTTACCTCATACACTTTTGGTTTAGGAGTGATTAACGCTCATGGTTTATGATTTCAATAAAAAAGCGGAGGATACATGAAGGTTCTTGTCGGTCTAATCATTGCCTGGACCATTGCATGGGGCGGATCGCTCAAATCCTATACGGTCCAGTCAGGCGACACCCTCTACACCGTCGCCCGCAGTCACGCCATGACCATCCAGTCGCTGCTCCAGGCCAATCCAAACCTGACATACCATACGCCTTTGCGTGTCGGCCAGACCCTCTCGGTCGCCGCATACAATCATCCAACACAAACCTACGTCGTACGCCCCGGCGACAGTCCGCTCTCGCTGGCACGCAGATTCAAGATGCCGCTGCGCGATCTGATCCGCGCAAACGAGACCGATTTTCGACGTCAACGTCTTGTGGTGGGGCAAGCCATTCGGATCAAAGAGCAGATGAGCTTTGCCCAAAAGATCGTTCAGGATGCCCGCCGCTATCTCGGTATCCGTTACAAATGGGGCGGCAACAATCCCAGACGGGGCATCGACTGCTCCCGTTTTGCGCAGCTGGTTTACAAACATCACGGTATCGAACTCCCCCGCGTCTCAGGCGACCAGTACGACTGGGCGCACAAGCACGGCAAAAGAGTTTCGATGCGTGAGGCCCAAAAGGGAGATCTGATCTTTTTCCGCACCCGCCACCGCCGCATCGGGCATGTCGGCATCATCATTGACCCCAAAAGGCATCTCTTTCAGCAATCCTCCAGCGGTGCCGGGAAAAACACCATTTCTCGATACGACATCGGCTCATATCGTCGTCGCCTCAGGGGGATCTACCGCGTACGCCCCCATCACGCATCCTGATCGTCAGGTCCCTATCCCGAAAGTGCATTCTTTCGAAGTGTGTCGTGCTCCTCTTCGGAGAGTTTATGCCACATTTGAGCCGTATCCGCAAGATCGACGATGCCTTGAACAAAGCCCGCCGGAGGCAACGATACATGCACGGTTATGAAGTTCTAGTTCGGGATTTGGGTCAAAAATATGTCAAACTTTTTTTGGATATAATAGGTACATGAAACGTCATCAATCACCCCGAACCCGGACACTTTTTGCATGGATAACAGCAGGAGTACTGATAGCGACACTGAGTGGATGCGAAAGTAACCCTTTTTCCTTTTTGTTCAACAAACACGATACGCAGACCACGCAGAACAACACATCCCCAACCCACAGTGCGCCTGAAACCGTCACCACCCCGCAGACTGATCGTCCAGATACCGACACCGATACGGATACAGAGACCGATACTTCGGACAATCCCTCCGCGACCGACACTGCCGCCCCCAGCGTCGCTTTGCCGCAGATATGGCAGGAGGACTTTCTTGTCTGCAGCGGCGGATTGGATGCGGATACACCCTTGGATGGTCGCAAGTGTCCTGCCGCCTCTCTTCGTTGGCGTGCCAGCAGCACCGGTCTCGTTTTACGTCCCAAAAAACGGACACTTTACCTCAAAAGTACTGCATCGTCCGGTTATTTCTATACCCGATTTGACAACCATCCTGTTGATCTGAGCGATCCAGATGCGCGCCTCCAGATCGATGGATCGATCCCGACAAATGGTGCGCTTCGGGTCCTGCTCTACGACGGAACGACGTGGTTTCTCTCCGAAAACAAGCTCACCGGCACCTCAATGGCCATCGCCTCGACTGCCTGGCGCCCCGTCACCCTCTCCAAAACACTCAATCGCGCCTGGGACGATCCCGGCAAGTCCCTGCCGGCCGCCCCGCTCCAATCCAGCGGCACACAGACCCCAAACACAGCATCGATACAGGGAGTGGGGATACAGTACACACCCCTGTCGGGCGCGATCACTTTCCGGATGGATGGCTTGCGCCTCATTGATCGTGTTGCTTCGATCGACATCTACACGCAGCACATACGCCGCGACCACATCAGCCGCCGTCTCTTTGGGCTCTGCGTCACCCCAAGCGGTCGCACTACCTCCAAAGCGTTCCTGGATCATTTCAGCCAATGGGTCGAATATCTCCGCTGGCCCGGTGGATCGATGATCGAAGATTACGACATCCGAACACGGGGCTCCTCGACCAACTACGGCATCGGAACCTTTATCCACAAGGTCCGCAGTATCATCCCCTCCATGCAGTTTCTCATCGGTGTCAGCACCAAGAAGGTTGCTACCGGGGAACTCGACGCAGAAACCTATGTCGCCGAAATGATCCACTATCTGGAACGCGATTATACACAAAAATGGGGCAGCAATCCTCCTCTCGATGCTCCAGCGCCTTTTGAGTATCTCGAGATTGGAAACGAGCCGGGGCTGGTAGACGAAGTCTCTCCTCAGGATACGATCGATGCCATCCGCGCCTATGCACGGGGAGCACATGCGGCCAACTCATCGATCAAGCTGCTCGGCCCCACAACCATCAATGGCAACATCAACACCTACCTCAAAACCGTCCTCAAAAGCGATGCTGGAGACGATCTGGACATCATCGATACGCATCACTATACCGACTCACCACACGACTATGCACGTGATATCCGTATCGTTCGCGACCACATCGCCCGCTACCTGCACGACACATCCCGTCGCAAAAAGAGTGAAGTGGGCATCGCCTTTTCCGAATACAACTCCCTCTATCCCGACAAGCGCAAGGGAATCTACTACAATGAAAGCTGGGGCAAAGTCATCTGGCAAGCCCAGGCCATGAGCTATTTTATCCTCGGCGGTGTCGAGATGGCCAGCCTGTGGCACGCCAACATGGGCGTGAGCCATTCGGTCTACAGTCGCGACGGCTCGACGGCGTATCCGGTGCATGATGTGCAACGCTTTTGGCATGACCGGATCGATTTTGACCACCATCCGCGTCTGCTGCAGGGATACTGTGCCGACAACCGCCTTGTCGTTGTCCCGATCCAGACCGACACCCATACGGTCATCTTCGTCACCAACCCCTCTCCGACCACGTCAGTCACAACAACAATTTATCTACCCGAATACCGTACCGCCGATACGCGCGCCAAGATCGAAACGCTCACCCGTCAGCTCACCGGCGAGTATTATGCTCCCAAAACAATCTCGGACGGTCGTGTCAATGTGCAGACACTCAAAACCTACCATCCCAATGCACGCGTCACTGTCCTGTCTAATGGCGAGACAGAGATCGAGTTGCCCAAATACATCGTCAAGATCCGCACAGACTACCGCCATGTCACCGACGGATCAAGCCTGAGATATACCTTCCCGGCCTACACCACAACAGCCATCACGTTGCCACGTTGATCCTCTCTGCCTGCGCGAACCCTGTCAGCAGGCAGAGGATCTTCACCATGCATCCAGGACGACGGTTGGCCTCAGTCCGTCGTGCTATACGTGCCCAGTCACATAGGCCACAATCATCTTCTGGCGGTGCCGTTGGCCTCTTCGACCTGCGCGAAATCACTCTCAAATCGAATCGCTGCCGAGTCGTTCACTTCGATCACTGGACGGTATCGTGTCTGAAAGGTCGTCGGAGTTGCGTGCAGGATCATGATGCCACGGACAAAAATCTTTTCTCGAGAAAACTCCCCATTCTTTTCAAGCCGTTCAAAAAAATCTCTATAGCCCTCTTTCGCCCCAAGGCACTCTACCCGGATCGACTCACCTGTTGCGTTTTCGTATCTTGATTTGAGATTAAAAAAGAGCTCCTGCTGTTTGGGCCTGGCGTTGAGCGAACTGTTGGCGAAATCGATATAACCCCACACGGCCACCTCTTTGTTGTGGTATGTGTCGTAGTCGCTGTTGTGATTGAGCAGCTCACCGCGAGAGATCCATGCCAGAGGCCGATAACCTCGAATCATGCTCAACGAAGATCCCATCTGGTCGCATCCAGCTATTCCGATCAACCCAAGGAGCATCACCGTTAAGAAAAGATATCTTTTGTGCTGCCTGCGGTCTCTATGCATATCGTTGCCTCCTCTTGTGCGCAAATGCAAACCTGCTCTGATTATAATGAAATCGGCTTAAGGACAGCCCCAGAGACAACTCATACCCGGATCCTACTCCAGCTCCCGTTCACGGTTGCGCAGATAATTGGCGATGCCCTGGGCGATGCCGCGGGCGATCAACTCCTGATAACGTGCACTCAAGAGGCGACGGCGCTCGTGAGGATTGGAAAGATACCCTACCTCCACCAGTACCGCAGGCATCTCCGCCCCAACCAGAACCCAGAAAGGTGCTGGACGTACGCCGCCATCTTTGACATCGCGATAGCGGGTATGGACGCTGCCGAGTATGTAGCGCTGGATGTCAATCGCAAGCTTGTTAGAGAGTACGATTTTGGGGCCAGTCATGACGGCATTGAGGATGACATTTTGGCTCAGGCGATCTTTGCGTCGCAGGACGACACTGTTTTCGCGCGCAGCAACCCGTCGCGCCCGTTCGCTGCGCGTGATCTGCAAAAAATAGGTCTCCACTCCGCTGCGGGAGCGCTTTTGGCTCTTGCCAATGGCATTGGCGTGAATCGAGACAAAAACATCGCCCCGCTTGCGGTTGGCAAAGCGCGTACGCTCTCGCAACGGAACCGCCACATCCCGCTGGCGCGTCATCAGCACCTCAAACCCCATGCGCCTGAGATGGGTACGTACACGCAGTGCGATCTGCAGGGTGATGTACTTCTCTTTGTGTCTGGCAATGTGGGCACCTGCGTCGTGGCCTCCGTGTCCAGGATCGATCACGATGCGGTAGCGGTGGCGCAACGCCGCAGCCGAAAAGGCCGGTGGTTTTGTCGCGATCTTTGTCCGGCTGCTGGAGGCGGCACGGGTTGCTGGCGGTGTGCGACTGGTACGGGAGGGATTTGTCTGTGCTGATGTGGCAGCGGCTGGAGCAGAGCGGTGCCTCCTGGAGTCGCTCGATGTTGCTTCGAGCCCGGCAAAGAGTGATCCGACTGCAACAGGGGGTTTGGGTGCCCGGGATGGGAGCGCAATGGCGTAGAGTCTGGACCCGCGCTGGCGATGCGTTATCGCATAGGGGCGGTCGGTTTCGATCACGATGCGTACCGTATCGGGACGGTACTGAGAGAGACGAAACGATCGCACGCGTGGATGATGGAGCCCTTTGGGAACACGAGAAGAACCGATCCGCGTATGAGCCAGATCAAAGACGTACCGAATCGACTGCGGCGTATCGAGATGAAAGGCATGCAACGTCCCGGCAGAGAAGGGACGTGCAAAGAGCAGCATCAAATGATCGCCCTGCACGTATGCCTTGGTCACAACATTGCCGGCAACGCCTGCTGCCAATGCAATCAGCCACAGCCCAATCCAGCGGCGCAGCACTAAGCCTCTTCTCCTTCCATCAGTTTGCGCATCAGTTCGTGTACGCTGATGATCTCGTTGAGGCGGTAGCCATTGGATCCGGTGAAGAAGAGTCCGGTCTCCTCTTTGCCGTCGTACGCATCGCTCAGGCAGTCGGCGATACAGTAGCCGACCTGTTTGGCCTCTTCGCCGCGATGGCAGGGGGCGACACAGTTGGAGATGCAGGCGACCTTGGGGCCGTGACCTTCGGCGATGTCGTGCTGCAGCTGCGTCATAACGCTGCGGGCGGGGTATCCGACGGGTGATTTGATCAGACGGATCGTCTCCGGGGTCGATTCGAGCACCTTGCGCTTGAAGGTCTCGCTCGCATCGCACTCGTGCGTCCCGATAAAGCGGGTTCCCAACTGAACACCATCTGCGCCCAGCTCCATCATCCGTACGATGTCATCATGGTCCCAGATCCCTCCGGCTGCGATCACCGGGATATCACCCCATTTTTTGGCCTCTTCGATCACCGGTGGGAGGATATTTTCGAGCTGGTTCTCTTCGAGGAAGCAGTCGTCGTATTTGAACCCCTGATGCCCGCCGCTGAGGGGCCCTTCGACCACCACCGCATCGGGAAGCCGCCCGTGGGTTTTCTCCCAGCGGCGCGCCAGAATGCGCAGGGCTTTGGCCGTCGAGACGATCGGCACGAGTGCGACATCGGGATAGTCCCGTGCAGCCTCGGGCAGGCTCAGCGGCAGCCCTGCTCCGGTGATGATGATGTCAGCACCCGCCTCGCAGGCATCGCGCACCACACGATCGTAATCGTTGATCGCATAGAGTATGTTGCACGCCAGCGGTGCATCGCCGCACCGGTCGCGCGCACGCTTAAAGATGGTCTT
>CAZWMZ010000252.1:0-7520 GCA_964634965.1 uncultured Nitratifractor sp.
GCCCTGACCGGCACGCGAGTGCCATCTGATCTCTACCATCTTGTCTCCTCTTATCAGATTTGGTTTGCCCATTGTAATGGTCGCACTCTTAAAGGGGGCTTTTGACGATAGGATTTACCTCTTTTTCGCGATGGCACGAACCGCACCTGCAGCGTTTTGAAACAACATTTCGGTACACGCGTGAAGTTGCGTGTAAGTACCGTATCCGCACAAAACACCCATTCCACTGATGCCTGCTGAGTGTGCCGCATCGAGATCAAGGCAGGTGTCCCCGATCATGTATGCGTCTCCTGTTACACTCGGTAACGTCTGGAGGGCTTTGCGGATCGGTTCAGGGTGGGGCTTGGGATGGGTGACATCATCTTTTCCGACAAGGACGCCAAAAAAGTGCATCAAACCAACATGTTCCATCAACTCAATCGAGTAGCGGCTTGTCTTGGTCGTCACAATTCCCAGATGCGCAAACGATGCGGCGTGTTCGATTGCTTCGCGTGCATCGGGCAGTAAGGTGGTCTTGGCAGTGTGGATGGTGCGGTAGTGATTTTTGTAGGCGTGTACGCATCTCTCGATCTGCTCGGGCGGTATCCCCAGGCGCGCAAACATCGCATCGAGCGGCTCACCAATAAGGGGAGTGATGGCAGCCGGATCGGGGGCGTGTTCGCCGCACGCAGCATAGGCCGCGGCGAAACTTTCCAATATCGCTTCAGTCGAATCGATCAGCGTGCCGTCGAGGTCGAAGAGGATGAGGGTGTTTTTCATGCGATACGCTATGCGAGCGTCTCTATGATGTGAATAATATCCGCTTTGATTGTCGGCAACTTGTCTTTGGCGACTTTCCAGACAATCTCTTCATCAACTTCAAAATACCAGTGGATGAGTTTGTCCCGCATCTTGGCCATCAAGGACCAAGGAAGATCGGGAAATTGTTCGATTATCTCCTTGGGAAGGTGTTTGGTCGCTTCACCGATCACCTCAATCTCGCGAATGCATGCACTAACTGTTCGATCGTCTGTCTTGAAATCGGCATAATTCATTCCATGGATAAATGTTTCGATTTTTTCGATTCGATCTCGTATATCTTCGAGAAACAGGAGATAGTCACGTGTCATATTGCTATGGCTTCCTGGAGTATATGTTGTTTGAGCCGTGCTTTAAGTTTGCGTTTGGGTACCAGATCGACGGGTTGACGCAATTGGGTATGGAGGTACTCTTCCATTTCGATAAACGAAAGCAAATCGGGCGTCGTGTGGAATTCCACCAAAACATCAATATCGCTGTCCGAACGCTGTTCGCCACGGGCATACGATCCAAAAAGAGCCAAAGAGGCAACGCCGTAATGTTCAACCAGATACGGCTTGAGACGTTTAAGTTCTTTCCGGAGCGAATCGGTTGTCGGCATGCGGCACCCTCCTGAAAAACTGTTTTTCAATTATACTATAAGTTCTAAAATCTACCGATACCCAATATTTTTTTCAAACTCGACGAGGCGCTTGTGGATACTGCGCAGTTCGGTGATGGTGGTCCAGTTGCCGATGAAGATCGAGAACGATTCGCGGACTTTGGAAAAGGCATTGCTCACCTGCACCAGTACCCCCAGCGTAATCGCGCCGGTAAAAAGCGAAGGCCCGACAATAATATACGGCACGATCACCATGAGTTGCTCGAAGCTATTGAGCCAGATGTCGAAATAGCCGTAGTGGTTAAAAAGGCGAATATAGTTGATGCGCAGTCCGGTAAAAAGCTCGAAAACCGTATCGACGTGGCCGTAGTTTTCTTTGTCGTCTTCGGCATAGACGAGCTCCTTACGAAAGGCTGCTTCGACCTTTTGGTTGTTGTACTCCAGGCCGGGGAGTTTGATGCCGACAAACCACGAGATGAGCAGCCCGCCCACCGAAACCAGCAGCGCCACCCACACCAGCGAACCCTGAGCAGGCATGTAGGGGACGGCGACGTTTTTGCTCAGCCCCCACAAGATCGGCAAAAAGGCGATCAGTGTCATGATCGCACGCACCACCTGCAGCCCGAGCGACTCGATGATTTTGGCAAAACGGTAGATATCCTCCTGGATCCGCTGGCTGGCCCCCTCGACTTCGTGCTCAGTTTTGCGCCATTGCGGCAGATAATCAAAGGTAATCGCCTCGCGCCACTTAAAGGCATAGAGACGCGTAAAATAGGCCGTCGCTGTTGCAATCAACACATAGGGAAATGCCAAGTGCGCAAACTGCATCATCTGCTCCCAAAACTCCGAGACCTTGTGCTCGGTCGCTTTTTGAAGAATATCGTAGAAAGCACCGTACCATTTATTGATCGCGACGGTCAGTTGGACCTGGGCATAGAGGCTTCCCAGCAACAGCATCAAACCACCATACGCCCACAATCCCCAACGTCTATTTGCATAAAAAGCTCGAATCATCTATCCTCTTTTGAAAACAGTTTGCGCTATTCTATACAAAATTAGGTACGAAAAAGGATACAAATATAGTTATAACAATTTTTTATATCAAAACTGATGAATTTTTAATAAAGACTTAATCATTCTTTATCTATAATTCCCAACACGTTAAATCTTTTGCAGAAAGGAAAGCCATGGCTAGAGTAGTAGTTTTGGGTGCCGGGGTCTCCGGACATACGACATCGACATTTTTGAAAAAATGGCTCGGAAACGAGCATGAAGTGGTGGTTGTCACCCCCAACAGTATGTGGAACTGGATTCCCTCCAATATCTGGGTAGGTGTCGGTGAAATGACCAAAGAGGACGTTGTCTTTCCGCTGGCTCCTGTCTACGAAAAGGCGGGCATCGACTATCGCCAGGCCAAAGCGGTTTCGATCCACCCCGAAGGCAAAGAGGGAAGCGATAAGCCTTTTGTAACGATTGAGTACACAGGCCAGAACAAAGAGGGTCAAACCGAAGAGGTGACCTACGATTACCTCGTCAACGCTACCGGTCCCAAGCTCAACTTCGACGCCACTCCGGGTCTGGGTGACGGCAAAGGAGGTATCGGTTCGCATACCGTATCGGTTTGTACTGCTGACCATGCTGTTCACGCCAGCCATGAGCTCGAGCAAGTTTTTGAAAAAGCCAAAAAAGGCGAAAAGCAAAAAATCCTCGTCGGCACCGGTCACGGTATGTGTACCTGTCAAGGGGCAGCGTTTGAGTACATCCACAACATCGAACACGAAGCACGCAAAGCCGGTGTCCGTGACAATCTCGAAATCAAATGGATCTCTAATGAAGCGTTCCTCGGCGACTTCGGTATGGGCGGTTTGCACATGAAAGTGGGCGGATACGTCGTCAGCTCCAAGCTGTTTGCCGAGTCGCTCTATGCCGAGCGGGATATTCCCTGGATCATTGGAGCACACGTCAACAAAGTCGAAGAGGGCAAAGTGCACTACGAGCTGCTTGACGGTTCGACCGGTGAAGAGGAGTTTGATTTTGCAATGTTGATTCCTCCGTTTGCGGGTGTCGGGATCAAAGCTTACGACAAAGCGGGCGAAGATATGACCGACAAGCTCTTTGCACCCAACGGCTTTATGAAAGTCGATGCCGACTATACCGCCAAACCGTATGAAGAATGGAAAGCAAGCGACTGGCCGCGCACTTACCAAAACCCCGATTACAAAAACATCTTTGCTGCAGGGATCGCATTTGCACCGCCGCACATCATCTCCAAACCAGCCAAATCACCCAACGGCACGCCGATCAACCCCACACCACCGCGAACCGGTATGCCATCAGGCATCATCGGCAAAGCGGTTGCACACAGCATCGCCGATCTGATCAAAAATGGCGAAAACGCTCATCTGCACGAAGCCTCGATGGCCGAAATGGGTGCAGCATGTGTCGCTTCGGCTGGTAAAGGCTTGACCAAAGGTATGGCTGCGGCGATGACGGTCTATCCAGTCGTTCCCGATTTTGACAAATATCCGGGTACCGGACGCGATACCGATTATACCTTCGGTGAGATCGGCTTGGCAGGGCACTGGATCAAACATATCCTCCACCATATGTTTATCTGGAAAGCAAAACTCAAGCCGGCTTGGACCTTGATCCCCGAATAAACTCAAAAGATCGAAACACTGAAAGGAGCAACCATGAAACAAGAAGAGATCAATTTCTCAAAGAATGACGAGTTTAACCTCACGATGATCCCGGGCGGTTTCGCCCGTTTTATGCGCACATGCGTCATCTGGCAGTTTATCCGCTTCGTTGCGATCAACATCAAAATGTTGGTCGTCGTACGCAAAAGCCACTAATCTATCCCCCGCAATCCCATCGACCCCCTCCCGTTTGGGGTCGATTCTTCCTTATAATCCTTCGCCTGTGTTCAAGGAGTTGCAATGGCAGAGTTGATCCAATATCCTGATGAACTTGAACGCCTCAATATTGGTGTCGTACGCGGTTTCGATGAGACGGTCAAATTGATGGCCGATGAACTTGTCGAAAAGATCAAGCAGCATAATCTAACAGGCTTGAGTGCCGTTCAGATCGGTTACCCGTGGCAGATCATCGCCGTACGAACCGATGAGGGGATTCGTGTGCTTGTCAACCCGCGTGTCATTCGACATGAAAACCTGCTTGAATCACAGGAACAAACAAGTTATTTCCCTGATTACACCTTTCGGCTCAAACGCTACGGACTCGTTTCGCTCATTTATGAGGATATCAAGGGGGAGAGCCACACATGGATTGTCGAGGATCCTGAACTGGCCGCAACCATTCAACGCAAGATCGATTATGTGTTTGGCAGTACGCCACTTGATCGTCTCAAACCTGATCTGCGTCAAGCTGCACTGGATGCCATTGCCGGCGGTGCAGAGGGGGAGATTGTTGATCCGGGTGAGGTGTGTCCGATCTATTCGCCCAAAGACTATATGCGCAGTTTCGCTGACAAATTGATCGTTTTGAGCGGCCTTTCGTTGTTGACGCCCCTGTTCGGCTGGTCAGCTTCGACGCTGTCGAAGATCGCGCTCTTTTCCAAAATCGCACTTCCTGTCGTCGTACTGCTGATGATCGCGTACTATTTGTACGGTCAGTACGAAGCAAAAAAATATACCCAATGCACCAGTTGCCAAACAGCAAACCTCATTGGTATAGCGGGCAAGAGACTGATTGCGGCCGTCGTGCTGGCAATCGGAGTTATTCTGGTTTTTTAGAGATGGCCTTAAGGGGTTTACGCAAAACCTGAGTCGCCCCCACGGGTTCGGTGACGGCGCACAGTCTGGATATCAGTTTCAAGAATGAAGACAGAACAAAACAATATCTGTTTGCAAAGAGTCAGTACAATACAAAACATCAAAAACCACCAAAGCAGAAATAGAGCACCATGGAACATTTGTGGATTTACAGCTCGATCATTCTGGCCATTGTGCTGTTTGCCAAACTTTTAGCGACAAAAACCAAAACGGTTGACGTACTCTGGTTGATCATCCTGGGATCACTCGCCGCCAACGTTGGCCTTCTGCCTGAAGAGAATACGATACTGGAAGCAATCGGAGACTGGGGAATTGTTTTTGTTATGTTTGCATTGGGCTTCGAGGAGAACATTGCCAATTTTACGGTGGGACTCAAGCGCAGCTGGGGCATTGCCATCATAGGTGCAATCTTTCCTTTTGCTGCCGGATACTACACCGCAGCTCTGTTTGGATATGGCTTCAATGTCTCGATGATTTGGGGACTGACGATGACCGCTACAGCGGTGAGCTTGACCATGGTTTCTCTCAAAGCCGAATACCTGCACGCCACGCCTGCAGCGACTGGCATCATGACAGCGGCTGTCGTAGATGATATCCTGTCGCTCGTGGGTCTGGCGATCCTGATCCCCATCGCGCTCTCAGGTGCAAATGAGACAATTGATATTAGCAAAATCGCCTCAGTTTTGCTCAAAGTAGTTCTGTTTTTTGTGATCATTCTCTTTATCGGCATTGTCCTGTTTCCTGACAGCCTGCAGAATGAAAAAGGAAAAAAACACGGTCGCTTTTTTCGTGCTGCTATTGCGATACGCCATTTTTTTGGTATCCGAAGACTTTTGACGGTTCATCAGGGACGTTTTACGCCATTGGTCATGATCTTCATAGCTATGTTTTTTGGTGCCATTGCACATACCCTTGGTTTTCACCCAGCTGTAGGCGCTTATTTTGCGGGGCTTTTTCTCAAAGAGGAGTATTTTCTGTGCACTGTCGACGATCAGTTGGCAGATCACAAGCGTAACGCAGAGTATGTAATCAACCATCTGGCGTTTACGATCTTTGGCCCTATTTTTTTCGTCATGCTTGGAACCAAGCTGGTGTTTGAATACACACTCCTGATTGACATACTTCCCATCGCACTCATGTTGTATGGCACCGTATTGATACTACAGGTACTTTCTGCTGGATTGGCCGCACGCATCACAGGCAGATACTATTGGCACGAGAGTGTTATGATCGGTTTAGGGATGCTGGGACGCGCAGAACTGGCTTTTATTGTCATCGATCTTGCGTATGTCGAAAACGGGCTGATTACCACGGGACAGTTCTATGCACTGATGATCACGATCTTTTTGCTCAATATCACCGTACCGTTAGCGATCAAATGGTGGAAACCCTATTATCTTGGCAAGAAACATTTGCAGATAGGGCCGATTGAGCTAAGTGCCCCTTCGTCGTCATCGAAAGAAGATTGATTCAGCAACTTCTCGTGTGTATCATTGAGGCACGAGGCATAACTTTAGAGAATTTTTTTCACCCTGTTTACATATGTTTGCATTTGGTTTACACAGAGTTGACTTATCTTATATATACTTGCAATATCCCAAGAACAAGGCAACAAAAATGAAATCATCTCTCAAGACACTCACCATCATGGGATCGGTTTGCATCATCAGTATCGGATCGTTGCAGGCTGAAAGCCCAAGCGGTGAAACACTGTTCAAGACCCACTGTACCTCCTGCCACGCAACAGCGCACAAAGAGGATGAATCAAAACTGATCGCCCCCTATATCATGGGTACAGTGCGTCATGTCAAGGAAAAGTTCGACACCAAAGATGCAGCTGTTCGATTTATGGTAGACTATATCCAAAATCCTTCCAAAGAGAAAGCGGTGTGCAAGCCCGACTCGATCAAACGTTTCGGTCTCATGCCCTCCCTCAAAGGTGCTGTCTCTACCAAAGATCTGGAGAAGATCGCCAGTTACATCTACGACACATACCCCAACGGGCAAGGCAAAGGTCGTGGACGTGGTCACAGACGACAGCGAGGCAAGGGAAACGGTCAGGGCATGCACCGCGGCTGGCACAAAGATCCAGGCAGCGGCCCGAACAAAGGCACCTCCAGGTAAGATTGCTTTAACGATCAGAGTCTGATCTCAAATGTCTTTCGTGCTACGTGCGCCGTGCCAGACATATCGGATCTGAGGCTTTAGCCTCAGCAATGCACACCGCACAAAACGGGTGAGGCTACAGCCTTGCCTCCGATCACGCATGGAAATTTGATTCGCACATCTAAATGCAAATTCCACATGACGCACCCAAAGTGACGTCA
>CAZWMZ010000253.1:0-2110 GCA_964634965.1 uncultured Nitratifractor sp.
AATCCTCAAGGCGAGGATATTCTTGACGAGAAGATCTTCGGAGGCAAACCGACCGGATTTGTCGATTTTAATCGCTCAAAATATACGTGGGACAGCAACATCTATGACCTGATGAATGCCAACACCTGGTTTCCCTCCGAGGTCAATACCTCGGCCGAAAGCAAACACTTTGCCGCTTTGACCGACAACGAACAAGCCATCTACAAATTGACGTTTGCACAGCTGAGCTTCAATGACAGCGCTCAGGAGGAGTATCTCAGCGACTTTCGGCGTCTGGCCAACAACCGACTGGTCAAAGCCGTTTTAGGCCTGCAGATCATGCAAGAGATCAACCACTCCAAAAGCTACGCCGTCCTTCTCGATGCAGCGGGCAACTCCGAAGAGGTCTTCAATCTCTACAAATACGATGCAGCGCTCAACCGCAAAAACCAGCGAATCGCCGAGCAGTTTGCTAAATACATCGACGGCGGATCGGCCGAAAAGATGCTCCTCAGTGCCATGGCAAGCGTCAACCTCGAGGGGATCTATTTCCTTCTGGGCTTTAGCTATATCTACCTGTTGGGCGACAAAGTGCCCGGTGCGCGCGATATGATCAAGTTCATCGCCCGCGACGAGCTCAACACCCATCTGCCGCTCTTTGGCAATATCTTTAAAACCATCGCCAAAGAGAACACCATCAGTGCTGCGACGATCGACGAGTGCTACAACATGATCCGCGATGCCGTCGATATCGAACTCGAATACGGCAACTACCTGCTGGACAATTTCCCCATCATGGGCACCACCCCCGAACTGATGGAGCGCACCGTACACAACTATGCCAACGAACGGCTCAAGATCATCGGACTCGACACGATCTTTCCCCAGACAGAAGAGACTTACCTGCAAAAGCTGGTCACCAAGCATCTTGATATGAACACTGTGCGCAGCAACTTTTTTGAAAGCAACGTATCCAACTACGCCAAATCGAGTATCGATCTGGACGATTTCTGATTCGACCCGCCTGCAACGCTCCCATAGAGCCGAACTCGACCGCAGAGCGGTGCAAAACAGTTTAAAGGTATCTCAAAAACAGATTGCACCCACACGCTCGAAAGTTTTTGCCTGGGTAAGAGAGACCTTTGTCAGGCTGCCCACAGCCAAGTCGAAACGGTCTAACACAGCACAGACGAAAGATCTCGAGGCCAAAGGGGAGTCTCTACAGCATCACGCATCTACGCTGGGCTGCATCGTCTCAATTGCTGATAAAAATGCTTCGCCGTATCGCTCAAACTTCACCTCTCCCACGCCGTGCACCTCCAGCATTTCTGCCTTGGTCATCGGCCGAAGGATACTGAGCTCCTTGAGCGTTTTGTCCGAAAAGACAACATAAGGAGGAATCTCATTTTCGGTCGCGATTTCTCGACGAAGCTCGCGCAGCGCTTCGAAGAGCTCCTGATCATACCCCTCCAGGTCGACTGCTGGCTTTTTGGGTGCCTTTTTGCGGATGGTGAGTCGCTCTTGTTTGAGGGTAACGGTACGGTTTCCTTTGAGGATTTCGATCCCGAGGCGCGTGAGCGTATAGACGCGATACTCCCCCATCTCGACCGCACCGATCTCCAGGAGTCGATCGCCGATGGTGAGCCACTGGGCACGCGTATACTCCTCACCGATGCCATACACACTCAAAGCATCGTGACCGTTGGCGATGATCCGCTGCTCGCGGCTCCCACACAACACATCGACAACATAGTGCAATCCAAAGCGCTGCTCTGTGCGCCAGATCGCCGAGAGAAGCTTACGCGCAGCGGTGGTGATGTCGATCTTTGCGCTCTCGGGTAAGGTGCAGTTGTCGCAGTGTTCTTCGCACGGCTCCATCGTATCGTTGAAATAGGCAGCGATCGCCTGGTGACGGCACTGCTCACCGGCGGCATAGCGCACCATAGCATCGAGCTTGTCCAGCGCATGCGTGCGGTAGGGAGTGTCGGGCAGCTGTTCGATAAAGTTGCGCTGCTGAATCGTATCGTGCGCTCCAAAGAGCAGCAGCGTCTCAGCCGGCAACCCATCGCGTCCGGCTCGCCCGATCTCCTGATAGTAGTTTTCGATCGTCTTGGGCAGCTGCATATGGACG
>CAZWMZ010000254.1:0-8173 GCA_964634965.1 uncultured Nitratifractor sp.
AGCAGTGCCTGGGTAGGGTGTGCATAGTTTCCTGCACCGGCATTGATGACGGAGGTGAGCTGCATATTGGCAAGTATACCCGGTGCTTCGTTCTCTTCATGACGGATGATCACTCCGTCAGGCTCCATGGCACAGAGATTGGCGAACGTATCCGCAAGGCTCTCTCCTTTTTTGGTCGAGGAGCGGGAAGGGTCGAGGTGTACCACCGAGGCCCCCAGACGTTTGGCTGCAACCTCAAATGAGCTGCGGGTGCGGGTCGAAGGCTCAAAAAAGAGGGTGATGAGCAGTTTGTCGCGCAACAGTTTGGGTGGACGGGTATGTTTGAAGCGTTGAGCATCGGTGAGAATGGTGGCAATGTGTGCATCGGTCAACTGATCGGTATCGACGAGATGTTGCATGGGCAAACCTTGGTTTGGATGTGCTATTTTATCCGAATGTCGCTTGGAAAACTGCACCGGGAGAGGGCGGGCTCATCGACGAAAAAACCCCAATCTCGAAATCGAATTCTTCAAATCTGCGCCATGCTCGTATTCAAGGGCTTTTGAGTCGCACCCGCAGGCGCGGCGATGATTTTACGCGAAGTCCCTGGATGCGACGATGGTGCAGAGTCGTGAATTTCTATTTCGGGGTTTGGGAAAAATGCTCCATTGAGCAGCTGTTTGAGAAAAGAGTGTATAATAGGACTCAGGGCACCGGCTGCTTGAAGGTACTTTTTGGCCTCGCCCTGGCTCATGCGGTTATGTCGTGATGGGGCAGAACCATGTGGGCGTGGGCGTAACCTCTTGTGTCGCGAGGTGTCCTCAAAACATACAAGGAGTCTCTCTCTTGCCGAAGATTCAAGAAGCCATCGAGAGCGCACTGGTACTGGAAGAACCACCCATGTACCGCGTGGTGTTGCACAACGATGACTATACGACGATGGAATTTGTGGTGCATGTGTTGATGCACATTTTTCATAAAACAGAGAACGAAAGCGAACGCATCATGCTCGAAGTGCACCGTAAAGGACGGGCGGTCTGCGGGATCTATACCCGGGAGATCGCCCAGACCAAAGTGGAGCAGGTCAAAACGTTGGCCAAACAGAACCAGTTTCCCCTGCTCGCAACGTACGAAGTGGATGAATAGGAGCCAACGATGATCAGTGTCGAACTCAATACCGTTTTTGCTCAGGCGGTCGAATATGCCCGCCAGAAACAGCATGAATATTTGACCATTGAGCACGTCTTTCGTGCGATCCTGCTCAGCGAAGAGGGGCGGGTGATCTTTGAGGCATTGCATGTGTCGGTGAATGAACTGCAGGAGCTGATTGAGGCCCACATGGATCGCAACGTTCCGACGATCGATGCCACGACCGATCCGATCGAGACGGTGACGCTTTCGCGGGTCATCAGCGACATGATGCACCATGTGCATGCGTCGTCCCAGCGCGAAGCGACGGTGGGTGACATGCTCGCCGCCCTGAGCGCACAGGAGGGGAGCTATGTGGTCTATCTCCTGCATCAGGCGGGCATCAGTCGCGGCGATATTTTGGAGGTCATAGCCCACCCGATCGAGGAGAGTCCGGCAGCCGATGCCGAAGAGGAGAGTGCCCATCCGCATCTGGACCGGTTCACGACCGAGCTGGTGGCGCTGGCCCAAAGCGGCAAGATCGATCCGGTCATTGGCCGCACCGAGGAGATTGAGCGGGTGATGCAGACGCTGGTGCGCCGCAAAAAGAACAACCCGCTCCTCGTCGGCGAGCCCGGTGTGGGCAAAACCGCCATCGCCGAAGGTCTGGCGCTCAACATCGCTCAGGGGCAAGCTCCGGAGGTGCTGGCGCAGGCGCGTATTTTTGCACTGGAGATGGGCACGCTGGTTGCCGGGACCAAGTTCCGCGGCGATTTTGAAAAGCGCCTCAAAGGGGTCATCGACGAACTCAAAGCGTTGCCCGATGCGGTGATCTTCATCGATGAGATTCATACCCTTGTTGGTGCAGGCAGTACCGGCGGCGGAAGCATGGACGCAAGCAACATTCTCAAACCCGCCCTGGCACGCGGTGACATTCGCTGTATCGGCGCGACCACCTACCAGGAGTACCGCAACTTTTTTGACAAAGACAAGGCCCTCTCGCGCCGCTTTGCCAGGATCGACGTTCCCGAACCCAGCGTCGAGGATACTTTCAAGATCCTCAAAGGCGTCCAGCACAAGTACGAAGAGCATCACGAGATCGCCTTCAGCGATCAGGCCCTCCAGAGCGCCATCGACCTGAGCGTCAAATACATCCACGATCGTTTTTTGCCCGACAAGGCCATGGATATCATCGATGAGGTGGGCGCGCATTTTATGTTGCACGGGCGCAAACACATGGAGGTCACCTCGCAGGAGATCGCCCGTGGAGTCGCGCGCATGCTCAAGCTCCCCGACAGTACCGTGGATGCCGATGACACAGCGATGCTTGAGCACCTCGAATCGGATCTGCGTCAGCGTATCGTTGGCCAGGATGGGGCGATTCAGGTGCTGGTGCGTGCAATCAAGCGTGCCTATGCCGGTCTCAATCGTCCCGATACACCGGTTGGCAGTTTTCTCTTTACCGGTCCGACTGGCGTGGGGAAAACCGCGCTGGCAACCGCGCTGGCTGAGACGATGGGGGTTCATTTTGAGCGGCTTGATATGAGCGAGTACATGGAGTCGCATGCGGTCAGCCGCCTCATCGGTGCCCCTCCGGGATATGTGGGGTTTGAGCAGGGAGGATTGCTGACCGAGATGATTCGCAAGCACCCTCATGCGGTGGTGCTGCTCGATGAGATCGAAAAGGCACATCCGGATATCATGAACATTCTCCTGCAGGTCATGGATGGTGCCAAGCTCACCGACAACAACGGTACGGTAAGCGATTTTAAAAACGTAGTGCTGATCATGACCTCCAACCTGGGCACCAAAGAGGCAGGCGTGATGGGATTTGCCAAAGACGACACCCAGCAGACCGACCGGGCGGTCAAGGCGTTCTTCTCTCCCGAATTTCGCAACCGCCTCAGCGCGATTGTTCCGTTCGAGCCGCTGGGCATGGCGGCGCTGGAGCGCATCGTCAAGATCGAACTGGGTCGCCTCAACGATCAGCTGGCATCCAAGCAGATCACCATCAAACTCACCAAAGCCGCACGCGCCTATTTGGCCCGTACCGGCTACGACCCGCAATACGGTGCGCGCCACATCGCTCGTGTCATTGACGAAGAGGTCAAAGAGCCGCTGACCGATGCGATCCTCTTCGGCGCTTTGCGTCAGGGCGGTCGCGTCAAGGTCGATGCGACGGAGGCAGGCTTGACCTTTGCGTTTCCGGATGCGCAAAGCGCCCCCGATGCCTGAGGAACAAACCGCATCGATCGCGGTGCCGCTGGATCACTATCCGTTTGGGTTTCCCGATCCGCGTCGAGCTTCGGCCGAGGGGCTGGTGGCCTGGGGAGGCGACCTGAGTCCCGCCCGCCTGCTCAGCGCATACCGTCAAGGAATCTTCCCCTGGTATAACGCGGACAATCCGATACTGTGGTGGTCGCCCGACCCGCGACTGGTACTCTATCCCGACGATCTCAAGCTCTCCCGTTCGTTTCGACGTGTTCTGCGCAATGCCGCCTACACGGTGCGTTTTGATCACGATTTTGCTGCGACGATCCAGGGGTGTGCTCAGATCCCGCGTCCCGGGCAAGAGGGCACATGGCTGCATCCAGCGATGCAGGAGGCCTATCTCCAGCTTCATCGACTCGGCTATGCCCACAGCGTCGAAGTCTACATGGAGGGTGCATTGGTCGGCGGACTCTATGGCATCGCACTGGGGCGTGCCTTTTTTGGCGAATCGATGTTTGCTCGCCGTGCCAACGCTTCCAAAATTGCCCTGGTGGCCCTAAGGGGTGTTTTAGCCGCAAAAAGTTATGATTTTATTGACTGCCAGGTTGAAACGGAACACCTTGTGCGCATGGGAGCTGTCGCGATCGAGCGGGAGCGGTTTTTGCGGGAACTGGATGCTGCGTTGACCGATCCGGATCGGGTCGAATCGTGGGCAGAGATTACATGGGAGTATCATGATGAAAGCATCTGAAACCGGTTATTCGCTGTGGCTCGATTTTGTAGAGCGGGATTTTTTGCGGGAGACGTTTCCAGAGTGGATCGATGCTGGCAACATCAACGGTGCGACCAGCAATCCATCGATTTTTGCTCAGGCCATTACAACGTCTCCGGCCTACAAGGCCCAGCTGGAAACCCTCGCCGGCGCCGACCCCAAAGCCAAATACGAAGCATTGGCCATCGAGGATATTCGTACGGCGGCATTGGCCCTGCGGCGCTGCTACGATACCGGTGACGATGGCTACATCAGCATCGAAGTCGATCCCTTTCTCAGCAACGATACCGATGCGACACTGGCCGAAGCCCGCCGACTCTTCAAAACCATCGGTCAGCCCAACGTGATGATCAAGGTGCCCGCGACCGAGGCGGGTTATCCGGTGATGGAGGCGCTGCTGGGGGAGGGGATCAGTGTCAATGCAACGCTGGTCTTTTCGCCCGATCAGGCCCGTCGATGCCTCGAGGTGATGAAGCGAGGGATCGATGCATTTGAGAGCACCGGCGGCATGCGAGTCGAAGCGGTCATCTCGGTCTTTGTCAGCCGTTTCGACCGGATGCTGGATGCGGTGCTGGAGGCGAAGGGCCTGCCGACGGCACAGACAGGGATTATGAATGCTGCGGCGATCTACCATCGGATCGAGGCCAACCACACTCCGAGCATCCAGACGCTGTTTGCCAGCACCGGAGTCAAGGGCGACCATCTGCCGGCGGACTATTATGTGCAGCAACTTTGCGCCCCCCATGCGATCAATACTGCACCGCTGGCAACGCTCCAAACGGCACTCGATCATACCCTGCCACACACGCCCCGGATACCGGATGCCCAGAGCGCTGAGGCATGGTTTGACCGGCTGCGCGATGCCGGCATTGAGATGGAAGAGGTCTATGCACAACTGCTGCGCGAGGGGCTGGAGGCTTTTGAAAAGGCGTTCGAAGACATGCTGAAAACATTGGGAGCATCATAATGGAACAACTGCTAAGAAAATATCTGAGCGTACTGATTCGCTACAGCGGGAGTGACCTGCATCTGAAGTCGGGTTCGTTTGTGCGCATTCGCGTACACGGTGATCTCAAGCAGATCAAAGATCAATTGAGCGCAGAGCAACTCGATCAACTGGCGCGAGAGATTCTCTCGGATATTCAGTATGCGAAACTGGTTGAAAACCGGACCTTTGACTTCACCTATATTCTTGATCAAGATAACCGTTTCCGGGTTAACTTCTTCTATCAGATGGAAGGGTTAAGTGCTGTATTTCGGATCATTCCGCTGAAGATTCCCACCATCGACGAACTCAAGTTGCCCGAGACGGTCAAGTCGTTTACCGACATTCCCCGGGGGCTGGTTCTGGTCACCGGTGTGACCGGTAGCGGTAAATCGACTACGCTTGCGGCCATCATCGGCAAGATCAACGAGACAGTTCCCCGCCACATCATCACGCTGGAAGATCCTATCGAATTCGTTCACCAGGACAAAAAGTGCTTGATCAATCAACGTTCGGTCGGACAGGATGCGCTCGATTTCAGCGGAGCTTTGCGGGCTGCTTTGCGTGAAGACCCCGATATCATTCTCGTCGGGGAGATTCGGGACCTGGAGACGGTTGAGCTGGCTCTGCATGCAGCCAACACGGGTCACCTGGTCTTTTCGACGCTGCACACCCTCGACGCCAAGGAGACTGTCAACCGGGTGATCGGTATGTTCCCACAGGAGGAGCAAAACCGAGTGCGCGGTACTCTGGCTTCGGTCCTGGCAGGAGTTATCTCTCAGCGGCTGGTGCCGATTCCGAATGGGGGCCGAAGGGTGGTAGCAGAGATTTTGGTGCGCACCCCGCGCATTGTTGAAATGATCGCTGAGAATCGCGACCTTGAGATCCCCGATGCCGTCGAGGAGGGAAAAGAGATCTACGGTTCACAGACCTTCGATCAGCACCTGCTCGATCTGGTCGACGAGCAGGTGATCACCGAAGAGATCGCTCTCGAATACGCAACCAAACCTTCCGACCTCAAGCTCAAGCTCCAGGGCATTGGACGCGGAGGTGCCAGCACATCGGCCGAAGGGTCGGGCGCCAGTCATCTGGAGGCGTTTGAGATCAAAAACGAAGACAACGACTGATTTTTAGTATAGTGATGGTATAATCCCGACCCATTTTACACAAAGGAATCGTATGTTAGAAGGCATCGTTAGAGAGAGTATCGGGAAGAGCAATGCTAAAAAGCTCAAACGAGATGGTTATCTGATCGCCAACATCTACGCCAAAGGGATCGAGAACATCCATGCGGCCTTTAAGCAGGGTGAGTTTATCCGAACCGTTCGCAACAAAGAGACGCTGGCGTTCCCCATCAAGGTCGGAGATAAGGAGCTCAATGTCGTCGTACAGGAATATCAACTCCATCCGGTTACGGGCGATATCCTGCACGTCGATCTGCTGGTCGCTCTGCCGGGGCAGATCGCCGACTATCGTGTACCGATCCAGACGGTTGGTACCCCCAAAGGTCTCAAAAACAAAGGTGTCCTGGTCATCACCAAGCGCCGGATTCGCATCCGCGGTGCGATCGAGAATGTACCGAACAAGTTCGTTCTCGATGTCAGCGACCTCGACCGGGACGATTCGATCCTCGTACGCGACATCGAAGTGCCCGAAGGATGCCGCAAAATGGATCGCGGGGATGTCTCTGTCTGCGGCGTGATCAAAGCCCGCTAAGGTCATGACCCTTTTGGTCGGTCTGGGCAACCCCGGATCGCAATACGCCCACACCCGCCACAACATCGGCTGGCGGGTGATCGATCGTCTCGTCGCCGATACCGGTGCGCGGGATATCTCCAAAAAAACCTTTCACGGCGAACTCTACCGCCACGGCAATCTCTTTTTTCTCAAACCCACCACCTATATGAACCTTTCCGGTCGCAGCGTGCTTGCCGTCAAGCAGTTTTTCAAAATCGACCTTGAAGATATCATCGTCATCCACGACGACATCGACCTGCCCTTCGGTGCCCTGCGCTTCAAGCAAGGCGGAGGACACGGCGGCCACAACGGCCTACGCTCCATCGATGCCGAAGTGGGCAAAGAGTACTTCCGTGTCCGCATGGGCGTAGACAAACCACCCTACAAATCTCAAGTCGCCGACTACGTCCTACACGATTTCTCCGACGAGGAAACAAAACACCTCGACGAATGGATCACCCACACCGCCCAGGCTTCCCTCGCCCTTACCCGACAACCCTTCGACGAGGTGCGCAGCCGTTTTTCGCGCAAGGCTTTAGCGTGATTATTAATGAAGCACTTCGAATTCTATTGCCAACCCGATATGATACCCTACTACGAAACGATGGGCTTTGGCGATATTTCGGGCGATTTGCTTTTGATGCGTCTGGGGTGAAAAATCCCGAGACAATCAACAGGAGTTTACCATGAAACGATTTCAAACAACAGCAGTATTTATCACGATGATGGCTTCGGGTCTATTCCTTGCAGGGTGTGGCCGTAGTGATTCGGGTAGTGACTACGTGCCCAAAAGCAAACCGCCCGTTATCGCCTCAGCGATTCTTACCGCAGATGATGACACCAACACTACCAGCACCAATACCACCACAGGTGGCGATACTCCGCTACTGCGCACCCTGACACTAACCATCCCAAAAACCACCCTCAACAAAGAGACCAACACCACCATAGAGCTCATCGCCACCTATGATGACAACACCACCAAAGATGTTACCGACCAAGCGGAGTGGATCATCGACCATCCCGATGCCATCACGATAAAGAGCTATACGCTTATGGCAAAAAAAGATACCAATCTCACTATCCAAGCCAAAGTAGGCAATACACTTTCTAATAAAGCCAATCTCAATATCTATTGGGAAGTAAATGGTCATAGGCTGCCACCCGAACCCGACCCAGCGGTCAATAATGCTACTTTGCTTGGTGTGGATGTTAATGGCAATGGGGTGAGGGATGATGTGGAGAGGTGGATATATAATGAGTATAAAAACAAGCATCCGATACACATTGATATTGCGATGCAGGCGGCTAGGGGGTATAAACTTGTATTGGAGACTCCTGAGAGGGCGAAGGAGATTCAC
>CAZWMZ010000255.1:0-1564 GCA_964634965.1 uncultured Nitratifractor sp.
AAAACACCCCTTTACCATCTTTTCCGTATAATACCCCATCTTTTTCCAAGGACACGCACTCATGTTCACCAACACCATCGAGAACATCGACGAAGCACTCAAAGCCCACAAACTCAGCAAACTCGACTACGCCCACATCAAGGAGATCCTCAAGCGGGAACCGACGATGGTGGAGTTGGGGGTTTTCTCGGCGATGTGGTCGGAGCACTGTTCGTATAAATCGTCCAAGATCTACCTCAATGGCTTTCCTACCGAAGCGCCGTGGGTGATCCAGGGGCCGGGCGAAAATGCCGGCGTGATCGACATCGGTGGCGGGATGGCTGCGGTGTTCAAGATGGAGAGTCACAACCACCCCAGCTACATCGAGCCGTTTCAAGGTGCTGCAACGGGTGTCGGCGGGATCTTGCGTGATGTCTTTACGATGGGGGCGCGCCCGGTCGCCAACCTCAATTCGCTCCGTTTCGGTGACGTAGATGGCGAGAGCGAGACCAATCGATACCAGCGCCACCTCGTGCGCGGTGTCGTCGAAGGGATCGGGAGTTATGGCAACTGCATGGGTGTGCCCACCATCGGCGGCGAGATGAGCTTCGACAGCAGCTACAATGGCAACATTCTCGTCAATGCCTTCGCGCTGGGTCTGGTCAAGCAGGAGGATATCTTCCTGGGTATTGCCGAAGGAGTGGGCAATGCTGTCATGTACGTCGGCTCCAAAACCGGTCGCGACGGCCTGGGCGGTGCAGTGATGGCCTCAGACAGCTTCACCGAAGAGTCCAAAAGCCTCCGCCCGACGGTGCAGGTGGGCGATCCGTTTACCGAAAAGCTGCTGCTTGAGGCGTGTCTGGAGATGTTCGCCGAGCACAAAGAGATCGTCGTTGGGATCCAGGATATGGGCGCAGCCGGATTGACCAGCTCGTCGTTTGAGATGGCAGGCAAGAGTGGGGCAGGGATGGTGATGCATCTGGACAAGGTGCCCGCGCGTGAAGAGGGGATGAGCCCGTATGACTTTATGTTGAGCGAGTCGCAGGAGCGTATGCTCGTCTGTGTCAAGCGCGGCCACGAACAGAAGGTGATCGATCTCTTTGAAAAGTGGGATCTCGATGTGGCCATCATCGGCGAGGTGACCGACACAGGCCGCATGGAGCTCTACTGGCACGGAGAGCGAGTCGCCGATATGCCCATCGCACCTGTGAGCGAAGAGGCGCCCGTCCTTGAGCGTCCTGTACGACGTCCGGCCTATCTCGATACGGTCACCCAAAAGGGGATCGATGACTTTCCACATCCGGGCAATCAGGAGGCTTTTGAGAGACTGATCGCTTCGCTGGAGGTGGTGGACAAGGCATGGGTCTATGAGCAGTATGATTCGATGGTGCAGACCAATACCGCCAAACACCCCGGCAGCCTCGATGCAAGTGTCATTCGCGTCAAAGAGACCGGCAAAGCGCTGGCGATGAGTTCCGATTGCAATCCCCGCTACTGCTACATCGACCCGCGCAAAGGCGCCGCCCTGGCGGTGATGGAGGCCGGGCGCAATGTCGCCATGAGCGGAGCGCGTCCGCTGGCGATC
>CAZWMZ010000256.1:0-19533 GCA_964634965.1 uncultured Nitratifractor sp.
CGATATCCGTACGCTCGGGATCCCCAATGACAAAGAGGGGTTCAAAGAGTACTACTTTCCGTATGAGGACTCTTACATTATATATATCTTTGATGCCTTTTTTATCTTAATGTACAAAACCTCAAACGACATCGTCAAGATCTTCTCAGCTCAGACATTCGACATTGACCGCATCCTGCACGATGGTCAGCTGCACGATCCCAAAACGATCCGAGCCTACGCCAAAAGCAAAGCCCACCTCCACGCGATGACACGTGGCGTCGGCGAGTACAGCGATATCCTGTATGGACTGGACAAAAAACGACTCGATTTTAAGATCGCATCAATCCAGAGCAAAGAGACCTTTTTGCGACTCTTTAACAGCATCTTCAACATCGACAAGGCGATCATCGACAGCAAAAGCATCAAAAAAGCGCTCTTTACCTCTCTCGATCTGGCAGATGAGAGCCAGTTTTTTGATCCCGGCGCATACCTGCTCAAGATCAACCAGTACAGCAGCGAGCTGCGGTTTATCAAAGCGATCGAAAAGAACGAATCCAATATCCTCAAAGCCCTCGAACTCAAAACCAGAATCCTCACGCTCCAGGAGCAGCTCGACACACTCACTCCACAGATCGCATACCGCATCGAGCACGAAAAACAGCTCAAACGCGAGATCGACGCCCAGATCGATACGCATCTACGCCAGCGCGAGCAGCTTGGTGCAGCCAGGCAGCGTCTGCAAAAGATCAAAACGCGATTTGACAACAAAGTCGCCACCACCATCGATGAGACTCGATACCACATCAGTGCCATCCGAAAACTGGAGCAAAAATTCACCCCCACTGAACGTGCGCAGGCGCAGGAGCTGATCGTGCAGCATCGCGGTGTCGAGCAGAAGCTCGCCCAACTGACCGAAGAGATCATCAAACTCCAAAAGGGCTACGAGGATGCCCATGCAAGCATTGCGCGTGAGATCGAACGCCTGCGCTACGAATCCGAGACCAAACTCGCATCCGAATACGAGGCGCTTCTGCTGCAGCGCTACAGCGCACTCGAAGAGGAGATGCATCGCCAGCGCCGCGCCAAAGAGGTGACGTTTGAAAAACAGCAAAACAGCCTGAATGAACGGATCGTCCAGGAACATCAGCTGCTGGCGCGTCATCGCGAAGCGATCGACCGCCACCGCGAAACGATCCGCCAGCAGCAGCACCAGCAAGCACAACGCGAAACCAAAGCGCATCAGCAGATCCAACACCTCCATCGCGAGCACGAGGCCGAACAGGCACGCATCGATGAACAGATCCAGCAAAAGCAGCAGTCTCGCCAGCGCCTCAAACGTGAACGAAGCGCCAAGGTCGCTCATCACATCAAACTCCGCGCCCAGCACACAGCGCGCTATACACACGAACGCGACGAACTGCTGGCTTAGCAACGCATCTACCACAATATGATCGCGACCACCGAGGGGAGTTTCAAAGCCTTTTTGCAGGAGCATGTTCTTTTCTGGGAGGAGAAGCTCTATCCTCTACTGGATGAGACGCTGCTGGAGATGCCCGTCGATCGCCTCAAGCCCCAGCTTCAGGGCGCTGAGCCTCTCGCACTGCAGGTCGATACGACGCATCTGAAAAAGATCCTTCCGCCCGATGAGGCTCGTCGCCAGATCGAACAGATCGCGCGCCGTCGGATCACGGCACTCGACCTGGCATATCGTGAGCAGCGACATACACAGCGCGAAGCCTACCGTGAGACGCTCCTGAACCTGAAGTTTCGTCAAGAGTCCCTCGACGAGCAGATCGCGCGACTCGTGCAGACCCGGGCCAAAGCCAAAGCCGCACTTGATACCGCCGTTGAGGCGCAACGGACGGCACTCCAGGAGGAGATAGAAGCTCTACAGGCGCAGATCCAGAAAGAGCACGCTGCGATCCAGGCACTCGAAAAGCAGATGGCCGATGCGCAAGCGCGCATCGAGGCGGCTCACAAAGAGATCAACACCAAGCGCGCGCAGCTTGAGCACTACCGGACACAGCAGCACCAAAAACACGCACGCCAAAAAGCGCGCATCGAGCAGACACTCTCACAGGAGCTCGCTCAGAAACGGGACGCCATCGCAGCGCAGATCGAGGAACGCAAAGCGCAGCAGAGCCGCATCACGGCCGATGCCCGTCTGCAAACACTGCTCGCCGAACAAGAGGCACTTCGGTCACTGCAGGGGCAGATCGTCCGGGCAGAAGCCTTTATCGAAGCCTACCAAAACCAGCGCGACTACATCGCCCAAAAGCCGGAGTACGAATCGCGTCTTAGTCGCTGCCAACGCCTGCGACGCAGCTTCGGTCTGCGCAACCGCACCAAAATCGATGCCATCCAGACAGAGGACGAAGCACACAAAACGCAGATCGATCAGCTCAGGGCGCAACGCCACAAGATCGAGCAGGGACTCGATCAGCTCATCGAGATCCCTCTGCCGCCTCCTGAGCCCAGTGAACGCTACCTCTACGAGCTGGTCGCCGAATATACGCAGATACGCCAACAGGCCGAAAACGCCATCATTACGCTCAAAACCATCCTCCAGAAGCTCAACACCATCAAAGGATTGCGCAAATACGATATCCATTTTGATCTCTCACTCTTTGACAAGAGCGACCGCCTCGCTGAGCTGGAGATCCTGTTGATCAATCTCGACAACATCGCCGAGCTGCAATCCTCCAAAATCACCACGCTCAAAAAGAGCCTCAGTACCAGCTTTGAAAACTTTGTCAAATCGACCGTCAGCCGCAAGCTCGATATCTTTTCCAGCGCCAAAGAGTCTCTTGCGCAGCAGGTCGCCCGCGTCAACAAAAATCTGCGTCAGGTTGATTTTGGTGTCATCAGCGACATTCAGCTGGTGAGCGCACATCACGAACAGGACTCCATCGCCACGCTGCTGAGTCGTCTGCGGGAAAAGATGCTCGACATGCGCGCGCTCTTTAACAAAGAGTCACTCTTTTTTGATGCGCACGACTCCCAGCGTGCGCTCGACGAGCTTGAGGCGATGTTTGCCACGATCAAAAGCGAGCTCAAAAGCGACCGCATCAGCCTCATCGACACGATCGATCTGCACCTGAGTTTTCGCGAAAACGGCCAACCCGTCCTCAGCAAAAGCCAGATCAAAAACGAAAGCAGCACCGGCGGCAGCATGCTGCTTAAGATCGCCATCGCCATCTCGATCCTGCAGGTCTATCTGCGCGAATCGACGGGGGTCTTTTTCTTGATCGTTGACGAGGTGGCGCGCCTGCACTCGACCAATCAGAAAAAGCTCAAAGCCTACGCCAACCGTGCTGGATTTAAGATCATCTTCGTCACCCCCGAACCGGTCTTTGCCAACGCCAAGGCGCTTAAATACTACAAATTTGTCAAAGAGGACGATGGTTTTATGGCCATCGAGCTCAACCGCTAAGCCCATGCAACCACAGACGATACTCAACCAGGCGCTCCGGATCGACGAAGGAGCGGTCTTTTCACGCGTCAAGGGTCTCGTTGATCTGGCCCGCACCTATCAGCAGCAACACGGAGAGCTCTTTTTGGATGCGCGTGCCCGAGAGAGGGTGCGCATCATCGATCCTGAGGCCTTTTTCGAGTTTCTCACCGACGTCAGCGGTGTGGAGGTGCGCAGTTTTGAGGCGATACGAGCCTACCTGCGTGCTGCAACCCGACGCGAAAGCATGCACTACAGCCGCAACAGCAAGTCCAAAACCATTCACCCTTTTCACCGCACCGTTTTGATCCAAAAGCGAGGCGAACGTCCCATGCTCTATCGCGCCGAGGATCTCGCATCGCTGCATCTTGACGGACGCATTGTCGCGATCGAAAACGCCGAGAGCTTTCTCTGGCTGGATGAGACGCGCTTTTTGGAGGAGTACTTCGTCTATCTGGGCGGCAACGCCAACACACTGACCCGCGCGTTTCTGTCCGAACAGGATGTGCTCTTTTTTCTCGATTATGATATCGTCTCGATGAACTTTTACGACCAGATCCAAACGCGCTCAAAAGCACTCTACATCCCAGAGGATATTGAGATCCTTATGGAGCGCTACGGCAACACAGCACTCTATCAGAAACAGCGCTATCTGCTGCGCCCCCACTACAGCGATGAGGCGATGACAGTCATATCGCTCATTCGCCGACACAAAAAAGTCCTCGAGCAGGAGGTCGTATGACGCACATGCAGCTGATCGAGATGCTCTACCGGCATCGCGAAGAGATCCACCGAGTCTACTCCGCCAAAAGCACCCTGCAGGGAAGCGACGAACTGGTCAAATCGACCCTGCTGATCCAGGTGGCCGATGCCTATCGACTCAATCAAAACTACATCACCTTTGTCGATGCGATCCTCGATCGGGTCGATTATGGCATGGTGTTTGAGGATTATGAAAAAGAGAACGCCAAACTGATCCTCCTGCGCAAAAAGTATCTCCAGCACAAAAAGCCCTACTACAAAAAGCAGATCATCAATCTCATCGACACCATCTACCTGCGCCTTTTCTATCGGGACAACCACATACGGCTGCTGCTCAAAAAACTCGAACACGACGTGAGTCTGGAGATCGAGATCATTATCGAAGAGGCCAACACCATCCTCGATGATATCTCACGCCTCATCGATGCGAACGACCAGATCTACACGACCTTTGCCGAGCTCAAGACGATCGATGAGGAGATTCGTGTCCGACTGACCAAGCTCGATATCGATCTCTATCGCTTCTCGAGCAACATCGAGACCTACATTGCCCAACTGCAGCGTTTTATCATCCAGACCAAGGAGAAGCGACGCCAAAACCGGCTCTTTATGCAGGTGGCCAGCACCATCTTGCACGAAAAGGATGCCGATCTGGAGGACTACCTTCGCTCCGAAGGATTGCGCGGCCTCTACACCATCGAGTTTACCCGACGCAAAAAGATTCATCCGTTGCCGAGCTTTCGTGACGCTTCGATGCTCAAAAAAACCCTCAAAACACTCCAGCTCTCCCACCCCAAACCGATGCGAGCCAATGCTCACCTGCAGGAGCCGCCGCCGCAAAAGCTCTCGATCGTTGAGATCGACGCCGTGATCGCGGATCTCCAGCGCGATCAGCCCGATGACATTTATGCCTACCTCGTCGAGCAGTCGGACCGATTCGATCACCCTGACGACGCCTTCAAGATCTACCTCCATCTGCTGGCATACGATGTACGCTTTTCGGATCGTTTCAATGCTCACGGCATCCGGGAGGTAGCCTGGCAAGGGCAGGGCGACCGATCTTCATCGCATCCGTGACTCTCATGACGCTAAACGCTTGTTTTTGGTCTCCTTTAGAGGTGCCCTTAACCATTCATAGCCTATAATGACCCTCAAAAAGGAGCCAGCCCATGGATGGAATCACCCTCGAGACCAAAATCGCCGATCTGCTGAACGATTACGACGGGATGAAAGCGATCCTTATCGCCATCAACCCCAAATTTAAAAAACTCAACAATCCCGTCCTGCGTCGTACGCTTGGACGCATCGCTACCGTACGCCAGGCGGCCATTGTCGGCGGCATGAACCCAACCGATCTGGTCGATCAGCTGCGCAAAGCCGTCGGCCAGGAGCCCATCTGCGAAGGGTGCGAGATCCGAAACGATGACTGTTTTGTCCCGGAAACCTCCCCTCAACCCGACTGGGTTAATGAGGCCAATGTCGCAATCACCCTCGATGCCAATGCGCTGCTCGATGCGGACAAAAACCCACTGGCCGAAGTGCGCAAGGCACTGCACAAGATCCCCAAGGGCAGTCTCCTCAAACTCATCGCCGACTTCCAGCCCGAACCGCTCATCGAATCGTTTCAACAAGAAGGATTTCCCACCTGGATTTCCGAAGAGGATGACGGCATCTATACTACATTTATACAGAGCGTCCAGTGAGCGAAGTGCTTTAAAAACCCTCAATTGCAAAAACGGGTTCATGATATATGGTATAATCGTTTCATGCAAACTGCCTTTGTAACCGATCCGATTTTTATGTTGCACGATACCGGAGCCCATCCGGAGTCGGCCGGCCGGCTTGAGGCGATCGAAAAAGCGATCGATCCTCTGCGAGATGCGTTGGCGTTTTGCCGGCCAGTTCGCGCCGACGAGAAGCATCTGCAGATGATCCATGCACCCGATCAGATCGAGCGGGTACGACGGTGTGCCCAGGAGCAGAGCTTTATCGATGCCGACACGCTCTGCTCACACGACTCATTCGATGCCGCTCTTTATGCTGTGGGCGCGGGTCTTGCCTCGATCGACGGGATCGTACAGGGAGAGTTTATGCGTGCCTTCTGTGCGGTACGTCCGCCGGGTCATCACGCCACACCGACTCAGTCGATGGGGTTTTGTCTTTTTAACTCCATCGCCATTACTGCCCGCTATGCTCAGTCCCAGGGTTACCGGAAGGTTCTGATCATCGATTTTGATGTCCATCACGGCAACGGAACCCAGGATGCATTCTACGAAGATGATACGGTCTTTTACTTCTCCTCTCATCAGGCCTTCGCCTATCCAGGAACTGGGATGGAGGATCATCGTGGCCGGGGAAGAGGAGAGGGCTACACAGCCAACTACCTGATCATGCCCGACAGTGGTGATGCCGAGTTGCTCGATATCTACCAAAACGATCTCCCCAAAGAGGTCTCCAGATTCCACCCCGACATCGTACTTGTCTCAGCCGGATACGACCTGCACGAGAGCGATCCACTCGCCCAGCTCAATGTCACGACCGAAGGCATACGCGCCATGGTTCGTGCGATCCTCGAGACGAGCAATGCACCCTTTGTGTTCTTCCTCGAAGGGGGATACAGCCCCGACGCATTGGGAAAAAACGTCCTTGTGACCCTCGAAGAGATGATGAGAGATTGACCGTTTTCAGGTAGTTTGATTTGAAAACATATCTTAACGTTTACAAAATGTCATTTTAAGCCAAGCAGCGCCTGAATGCATGAGATTTTCAGGCAAAACATCGGAGTATTTTCCTGATATTTTCGGTAAGAGTCTCCAAATTTTTTGATCGCTTCGGGCTCTTCGAATCGTTTAATAAGCAGGAGCATCATCACCATCTCCGCAGGTGCGATACAGAAGATAAAGCTGGGCGAACCAAAAAGCAGGGCGATCGACAGAGGCAAAAAGAGCAGCCCCAAATGCATCGGATGACGCATCAGTTTATATGGACCTACTGTAACCAAAACATTGGTCTGCAGACGCGGCAGATCCCCTTCGCGTCCATAGCGAGCCAGCGTCCGACCCGTATGACGACTGACACTCAAAACAGCTGCCAGCAAGATCAGACCCAAAAGAAACATAGACAGATGAAAGAGCCACGAACGGCTCAACTGCGCAAAACACTGCGCATCCAAATACCACCCACCCCACAAGCCGCCCAAAAGCATCAAAACCCACATAGCAAGGCGCCCACGCATCTTCACACTCCTTGTTCAAATTTAAAGCCATTATAGAACAATAAAGGCAACATAGGTTAAACGATGTGACGTTAATTTACTGGAGCAGGGACTTCAGTCCCGTTTTAAGAGGTGTCCTGAAACAGATGTTGATTTTAAAGGGCAAAAGTTTTTTGTGGGGTAAGCATACGTTGTGCATGCGCGGCAAAAGCCGCGCATGGTAGCAGGAGAAAAGATTTACTCCTCGTTGCAGTTGACGGTGTCGGTTTCACCGTTAAATGTGGCATCCATCTGGTTGCTTCCCTTAAACGTGAGCGCTAAGGTCTTGCTGTTGGCATCGGTGATGGTCAGTTTACCTTCATCTGGGCAACCTTTCTTGTAGCTGCCCTTCATGGGCTGCAATGTCTTCAAAGCAAACAGGCCATCATGATCTCCAAAGTTTCCATTGATGGAAAATGTGTACAGATCCATATTGTCACTGGTGCCTTTTTTAAGGGTCGTGTTAGTATTGATGCCATCGAGAACCAAAATATCTTTATCGGTGTCTGTATCATGAATGTTGGCACTGATACCAAAATAGTTGACAGACTCCTCTTCGCTGCCATGCCCTTCAGTTTGTGCCTTGCTGATCGTGATCTTGACACCGTTGCCTGTGATTGTGATATCGCCATCGGTTCCGGCGGTGTAACTGTAGGTTTTTTCCTCCTCAGACCAGTTAGCATGTACGTATAATTTTCCATTGACGGAAACATCACCCTCGCTACATTGGTTGAATGTAAGTGTACCATTGATTGATGTGTTGGTCTCCGTGATTTTATCAGTAATGCAGGGATTTACTGCATCTCCAATCACTTTGCCGTTTTGTGCTTCATTATCATGAAAATCAAACCAATTCTCGATAGTAGTAAGGTTAAGGTCTCCTACTGCTGCTTCTATCTTGGATGCTGTAGAATCAACTTTCCCTTCGAACTCTGATGCAATATCCGACGGTTTAGCTTGTTTAAAAGTAGCTGTGGGCTTGTGTTCAGGGGCGACCAGTGTTTCGTCAGAAGTTGCTTTGTCACTGCTGCATCCGCTCATAAGCAACACCGCTGCTGCCACTGTTCCAATTGTTATGGTTCGTACCATACTGTCTCCTTCGAAAAAATGTAGAGGCATTATAACAAAACTAAAACGACCATGTCAAGTTTTTTAACCTTTTCAATCGTTTTTTTGTTTTGAGTACGTTGAATTACAGAAACTGTTTTGCTCATTTCAGGCATTGGGATTGGGGTTAAACCGTTCGATACGTTTGCTGATGTATAATGGCATCGCAAAAGTGCTGATGTAGCTCAGCTGGCCAGAGCACACGATTCGTAATCGTGAGGTCACGGGTTCGACTCCCGTCATCAGCTCCACCTCTCCCCGTCTGCGTTATCTGTACCCCCCCCTTTTTTTTAACCTTATTGATCTTTTGGCATTGAGGAGTGATTGAATAAGTTAGTGGTTGGGAATGAGTAGTTGTGGGGTTTGTTGCTGTGGGGTCTGTTGGGGCTGCATGGGCTTGGGCGCTGTGTGGCAACTGGGCTGTGCCACACATTTTAGGGGTATTGTTAGAGCAGATGACTTGTGACGAAAGTGTCCATATCGGCGACCACTTCGTCGAGGGCGCGCTCGCCGTCAATGACATGAAGGAGGCCTTTTTGGGTGTAAAAGTCCTGAATGGCTTTGAGGGGTTCGGTGTAGATCGCCATGCGGTCGTAAAAGACCGCTTCGTTGTCGTCGCTGCGTCCTTCGCCCGGGGCTGCTTCGGCGGCGCGTCCGAGGATCCGTTCGCGGGCGACCGCTTCGCTGACACGCACTTCGATCACAGCAGACAGCTCGATGCTGTCGTTTTGAGAGACGATCGCATCGAACGCCTCCATCTGCTCGACACTGCGCGGATAGCCGTCGATGAGGACATTGGGAACAGGGGCATGCTCGATGGCCGAGACGATCGTATCGATGATGATCTTCAGTGGCACGAGTGCGCCGCGAGAGATGTAGCTCTCGATCTCCTGCCCCAGTTCGCTGCCGCTGGCGACTTCGGCGCGCAACATATCGCCGGTAGAGTAGTGGACGATTTTGTCGGGGTGTTTTTGGGCGATCAGGCTCGCATCGGTGGTCTTGCCAGAGCCCGGTGCTCCGATGATGAGAAAGAGTTTTTTCATGATGTTATCCTTTTTTTAGAGATGCCCTTGAATATCAAGTAGCAGGGGTCTGGCGTATCCGCAAGCCCAGCTCTCGGATCTGATCGGCATCGACCGGCGAGGGCGCCTGGGTCAGCAGACATTGCGCACGCTGGGTTTTGGGGAATGCGATCACATCCCGAATGCTCTCCGCACCGCTCATGAGCATGATCATGCGATCAAGCCCCAGAGCAAATCCGCCGTGTGGGGGCGCGCCAAACTTGAGCGCCTCAAGCAAAAAGCCAAATTTTGCCTGTGCCTCTTCGGGTGAAATTCCAAGCAGATCGAAGACCTTCTCCTGAATATCCTCGCGGTGGATACGGATCGAGCCTCCGCCCAGCTCTACGCCATTGAGAACGATGTCGTAGGCGATCGACTCGATCGACTCGATGTCGTCGACATGGTCGAGTGATTTGGGCATCGTAAAGGGGTGATGCAGCGCCTTGACGCGACCATCCTCGACCTCAAACATCGGAAAGTCCACCACCCACAAAAAGGCAAATGTCTCATCGGGAATGATCCCCATCTGCTCGGCAAGATAGATGCGGAAACGTCCCATGTAGTCCCATACGATCTTTTTGGCTCCTGCGCCAAAAAAGACCACATCGCCCACCTCCAGCTCACAGCGCTCGATGATCGCATCCAGATCGGCCTCAGTGAAAAATTTTGTCAAGGGGCCTTTGAGCCCCTCCTCTTTGTACTGGAAGTAGCCCAGACCCTGTGCGCCGAATGTGCGAACGTACTCTTCGAACCCCTTCATCTGGCGTTTGGAGAAGATCGTGTCGCCCTGCGGAACGCGCAGTGCTTTGATGCGGTTGGTTTCGGGATCGGCGGCAATGGTGGCGAAGATCTCGTTGTCGCATCGCTCGAAGATATCGATCACATCCACCATGGCCAGATCGTAGCGGATATCGGGCTTGTCGGTGCCATAGCGCTCCATCGCCTCGCGCCATGTCATGCGCGGAAACTGCTCGGGCACCTCAAAACCGCAGGCGGTAAAGACCGAGTGGAGCAGCTTTTCGCCGACGCCGATCACCTCCTCCTGGTCGCAGAAGCTCATCTCGACATCGATCTGGGTAAATTCCGGCTGACGATCGGCGCGCAGATCTTCGTCGCGAAAACATTTGGCGATCTGAAAGTAGCGATCAAACCCGCCCACCATCAGCAGCTGTTTGAAGATCTGTGGCGATTGGGGCAGGGCATAGAACTCGCCCGGATGGACACGGCTGGGGACGAGATAGTCGCGGGCTCCTTCAGGGGTCGATTTGGTCAGTACCGGGGTTTCGACCTCCAAAAAACCCATTGCATCGAGGGCATTGCGTGTCGCGATGGTCGCTTTGGAACGGAGTTTGAAGGTGTCGTACGCCTTTTGGGTGCGCAGCTCGAGGTAGCGGTATTTGAGGCGAATCTCTTCGTTGACCTTCGCATCGCCCAGATCAAACGGCATCGGCAGCGAACGGTTTTCGATCGCGAGTCGCTCGACGACGATCTCAATCTTGCCGGTTTTAAGGTTGGGGTTTTCGAGCCCTTCGCCCCGGGCACGCACCGTACCGATGGCAGTGAGTACGAACTGATCGCGCACCTCTTCGGCCACGGCATGCGCCTGAACGCTGTCGGCCGGATCGCACACCAGCTGCACCACCTCGTCCTTGTCCCGCAGATCGATGAAGACCACGCCGCCATGGTCGCGACGGTTTTCCACCCATCCGGCGACACGCACCTCTTGTCCGATATGTTCTTCGCCGATCTCGGCGCAGTAATGTGTTCTCACGCTCACCCTTACAAATCAGTGTCATTTTTGAGTGGGGGATTATAGCCAAAAGTCGCTTGGGGTTCGGTGTGAAACTTTTCAGCACAAAAAACACGATTTTGTCACGATTTCATGCTATACTGTCATTACCATTTTCCAAAGGAGTCACATGTTTACACGAAAAATACGTACCATTGGTTTGTCGATTGCACTGCTTGCGCCCTGGGCTGCGCAGGCCGATTTTGCTGATGGGTTCATCGGCGGCGTGGTTGGCGGCGTGACCGGATCGGTCATTACGAATGAAATCTATCGCCACCAGCACCGCACGCGCGTTCATCGAGTGCGCCACCGTACCACGCGACACACCGTCCGCAAAAAAAGACCCGTCCGGCGCCCAGTGGCTGCTCCGATTCTCACGCCCGAAAAAAAGATCCAGATTGCGCTCAAGTCGCTTGGATTCTATCACGGCGCCATCGACGGAGAGGTTAATGCCTATGAAACCCGCTCAGCCATCCGAGAGATGAACCGGCGCTACGAGCGAGGTAACAGCGCTACGCTCGATCCAGAAGCTCGCGATACGCTGGTCTATCTGGGCGATCTGTTGCGTCTGGATCGTTACCTCAGTGCTCAGGGTCGCGATACCCGCACCAAAAACAAGCGTCTGCAGGCTGCGCTCAAAATCCACGGAACCTACCATGGAAAAATTGACGGAGCTGTCGGTCCTGCAACCCGACGCGCCATTGCTGAATACACGGGCGGGACTTCTCATCTTGACTTTGAGACCGAGTATCGCCTCATCGAAGATGCTCACCGAAAAAACGATCGGATGATCAACGAAGCTGTCGCCACACTCAAGCGTCAACCGTTGCGCAAGGAGGCTGGTACACCGGCAACAACGGGCGATAAGCCTGTGGTACTTCAGCCGACCAACTGATCGTCTATCGCTTGCGAATCACCTCCGCGCCCAGCGCGGAGAGTTTGCCCTCGAGATCATCGTAGCCGCGATCGAGATGATAGATGCGGCGAATGCGGGTTGTCCCCCGGGCTGCCAGTGCTGCCAGCACCAGTGCCGAACTGGCGCGCAGATCGGTCGCCATCACCTCTGCACCGTAGAGTGCCTCAACGCCTTTGATGGCTGCGACGTTTCCCTTGAGAGAGATGTCGGCACCGAGACGTTTGAGTTCGCTCACGTGCATAAAACGGTTTTCAAACAGCCGTTCTTCGATCAAGCTTTCCCCCTCAATCAACGTCGCTACCGCCATAAATTGCGCCTGCATATCGGTCGGAAATCCGGGATACTCGGTTGTGACAATGTTGACCGGCAACAAGCGCTCGGGTGGCACAATGGTGATACGATTGGCCTGGATCTCAAAGCGGCACCCCATCGCCTCCAGCTTGTCGATCATCGCCTGGATGTGCTCGATCACTACCCGTTCGAGCGTGATGGTTGAGTGCGTAATCGCGCCGGCACACAGGTAAGTGCCTGCCTCGATGCGATCGGGGATAATGGTCACGGGCTCTTCCCAGTGCAAGGTACGCCCGCCGGTTCCGTGCACCGTCAACGTACCGGTTCCGATCCCGTCGATCGCGACACCCCCCTGGACCAGCATCTCGCACAACTGGACGATCTCCGGTTCGCGTGCAGCGTTGATGATCCGCGTCTCCCCATGTGCCATCGCAGCGGCCATCAGAGCATTCTCCGTTCCTCCGACGGTAATCTTGTCAAAAACAATGCGCGCTCCCTGCAGACCTCCTCTGGGTGCGACAGCCCGCACATAACCCATCTTGATCTCGATCTGTGCCCCCATCGCCTCAAGAGCCTTGAGATGCAGATCGATCGGGCGCTGGCCAATGGCACAGCCGCCCGGCAGACTCACTTCGCACTCGCCAAAGCGCGTCAGCAGAGGTCCCAGCACCAGGATCGAAGCGCGCATCTGAGCAACGATCTCGTAAACAGCTTTGGTTGAGGTGATTGGGCCCGGATCGATGCGCGCCTCGGTCTCCCGATGGGTCACCGTCGCCCCCAGTCGCTCCAGCAGTGTCAGCAGGGTGCGAATATCGACCACATTGGGCAGGTGGGCAAGCTCCACCGGTTGATCGCTCAACAGGGTTGCGGCGATGACGGGGAGGGCGGCGTTTTTGGCGCCGCTGATCGGTACCGTTCCGCGAAGAGGTTTGTTGCCGGTGATTTCGAAGTAGTCCATGGTGTTTGTCTCGTACGTAAAATCGATTTGAGCCTGCAAATCCTGAGGGTATTGTAGCAGGTCGAAGCTTTAGTCGTTGTCCCTCTTTTTGGTACTGATATTAAAGGATATTAATATTAATGTATATCCCTCGGTCTTGATATTTCAAAATAAGCTTTTGATATTTTTAGATATATTTAATAATAAATCGGGTACTATATTACTTAATATCTGTGTGGAGTTTCCATTTTTCGGTAGTTTAGGATGGTTTTATGAGTACGACGCTGGACAAATTGAAGGCCCTCAACGACAAGCTGGATGCCAAATTGACCGCTAAAAGCAGGGGAGAACTGCCCTTGAATGAGGGGGCTCAAACCGGTCAAAAAACCTCAAAAACCCGATCCAAAAAAGCCGCCGAAGAGGCCATCCCCGAAGCGAACCGTCCGACCAGGGAGGAGGTGGCACTGATCCTGCTGGCCCACCTGGGTGTCGACAGCGACGACGACCCGGTGCGCGCTGAAAATCTCGAACGGGTAGCCGACCTCTATCTCAAACTCGGCATCATCGACAAGGCACCGGAAGTGGACCAGCTCTTTATCTACAAGGCGATGAACATCAGCGGCATTGGTCTTAAGGAGGAGGACTTTGGGCAGGTGCGTATCGGCAAATATGTTCAGGTGATCGCCATCACCTACGAGCCGGACAAAAACGGCAAAAAAAAGGCCAAGAACATCTCACTGGGCTATTTTGGCAAAGCCGAAACACTCGACGAGACACACAAAAATGAGATCATCGAGTTTGTCTTGCGCTGGCGGTACGAAAAGGCGTTTCAAAACCTGGAGCATTATCGCGAACTCTTGGGGCGTGTACAGCCGAGCGACCGACTCTTTTGATCTCTGCTGAGGCACGCGTCTCCAAAGACAGGAGGCATCAGGGTGCGGGGCAGCGTGCCTGCCGGCATGCTGCGATTGACAAGCGGGCTCGGCCCGCATACGCCTCTCCAATCCAACTGTAAGTCAAAAATGCGTAACATACCGTGACTGCGCACCCGCGACACCTCTGCAAACAAGGTTGAAAAACATGCACATTGAATGGACGCCCGAAACGCTTGCGATTCAACTCGGATATCCTGCCAACGATGCCATGCAGGCCCAGGCCAAACGCATCATGGACTCCGCACCCGGTTTTGCACACTTTGCTCACCACCTCCTCAGTCTCAAGGATGCCATCGCTCCTCTCGAAGGCTACCTCGCTTTCTCGAGCTCTCGCGATGCTATCAAGATCAAGACCGATGCCACCACACCCGAAACGATCGAAGCCTACACGGCTGCGCTGGAGCGCTGGAGCGCCAAATACAAAGTCGCCCTGGAGCCGGTCCAAAATACCCACACATTCTACATCATCGGTCAACGCTAAGTCGTGCCTCTCTCCACCCTCAACGCCGAGCAACGCGCCGCCGTAACGGCACCCTTTTCGGGCGCGCATCTGGTCATTGCCAGCGCCGGAACCGGTAAAACCTCTACCATTGTTGCACGCATAGCGCATCGTCTGGAGCAGGGCACACCGCCCGAGCGCATCCTGCTGTTGACCTTTACCAATAAGGCGGCCGGCGAAATGATTGCACGACTGGAACGCTACTTTCCCTCCCAGACGGTTGCCCGAATCGAAGCAGGAACCTTCCATGCAGTCACGTATCGCTGGTTGCGTGCACGTTTTCCCGATCGGACACTCAAGCAGCCCGGTGAACTCAAAACGCTCCTGCGAAGCCAGTATGAGAAGCGGCAGTTTGGACGGATGGATCTGACCGTACAACCTTTTTCGGCACAGCACCTGTATGATCTCTATTCGCTCTATCAAAACGCAGCACGCATTCCGTTTGCAGAGTGGCTGAGCGAACGTTATCCTGAACAGGCCTCCCTTATCGATCTCTACGTTGATATTGTAGAGGCCTTCGAGGCGGACAAGGAGACCTACGGTTTTGTTTCGTTCAATGATCTGCTGCTGATGAGCCTGCAGCTGCTTGAGACGGAACGCATTCCTTTTGATGAAGTGCTGGTGGATGAGTATCAGGATACCAACGCGCTCCAGGGTGCACTGATCGATGCACTGGCGCCCGAATCGCTCTTTTGTGTGGGGGATTACGACCAAAGCATCTATGCATTCAACGGTGCTGATATCGGGAACATCGCTACCTTTACGCAACGATATCCAGGCGCCAGCGTCTATACGCTCTCGATCAACTACCGCTCAGGCGCACCCATTCTTTCGCTGGCAAACCGGGTCATAGAGCGCAACGAACGGATCTATCCCAAGCGCCTCGAGGTGGGACGAACGGATACAGCGTTTCAGTCACCCCGTCTACTGATGTACGACGAGCTCTTTGACCAATATCAAGGCATCGCCGAGATGATTCGTCACTCCGCAACGCCCATCGAACAGATCGCGGTGATCTTTCGCAACAACGCCAGTGCCGATGGGATAGAGGCGAGCTTGCGCGAAGCAGGAATCCCCTCGCGTCGCAAGGGCGGTACCAGCTTTTTCGATGCCAAAGAGGTACGCTTTCTACTCGACATGATGGCCCTGTGGGTCAATCCGCGTGACATGATGGCATTTATCCATCTGTTTGAGTATGGACCGGGAATCGGATCGGCGCTGGCCAAGGAGATCTTTGTGAGTCTGCGCCATTTTGGGGAGGGAGATTTGATGCAGGGTCTCCTGCACCCGCGCATCTGGACTCTGCCCAAACTCAATCCCGCCAAAAACACGCAACTGGGACTCTTTGATGACGATCAGGAGATTGGAGCGGTCAGTCGATTTTCTGCGCTGGATCTGCCCGAGGCGATTCGGGCACATCCGCTCCTCAAACATCCCCGTATCGGAAGCGACGGCGTGCTCTTTTTCGCCGATTTTTATCATCTGGTGACGCAGATGCGGCGCGCCAAAAGCCCCAAAACCCTCTTGCGATCGATCATACACTCTCCGCTCTATCGTACCGTGACCGAACGACTTGCCACCCAGCGTGCTCGACTCAAGAGCGGTGAGATCGATCCGGACAAACGCACAGTTGCCGAGGAGCGCATCGCGCGCAAAGCTCATCTGTTGCTTGATCTGAGTGCACCCTATCGCGATGCGGATCGCTTCGTCAATGCCATGATTCTGGGCAGCAGCGAGTTGAGCGAAGGGGAGGGAGTGCATCTGCTCACAGTCCATGCAGCCAAAGGATTGGAGTTTGACGAGGTGTATGTCGTCGATCTGATGGATGGCCGATTTCCCAATCACAAGCTGATGAACCGGAGCGGCGGAGCGATCGAGGAGGAGCGGCGTCTTTTTTATGTGGCAGTCACGCGCGCACGCGATCGGCTTTACCTCTCAACTGCGCGCCACGATCGCATTCGGCAGATGAGCTTTGAGCCCTCACCCTTTTTGGTGGAGGCAGGTCTGCTGAGCGAAGCGTCCTCTACTCCAACTATCTAACCCGTACGATTATCGCTCTCCAATCATGGTACAATACGCAGTGAGATCTCACGAGACAGTCCACGCCCGAAGCATCAAAAGCCTTGGGTCGGGCAAGACGCGGCGCACTTGAGGGTCTGGTCAAGACCGAATGAAGTGCCCAGCGCAGCGCAGCCAAAAGATCGCAATGCTTCCAGTCGGTTGTGAACTGTTTTTGTGAGGCAACCGTAAGCAAAACAACACGCATGAACCTACAGGAGGCATGGATGATGGATCTCTCCTCTCCATTTGACATTGCCGTCGTTGGCGGCGGACCAGCCGGTGCGACTGCTGCGCGATATGCGGCGGCTGGAGGCGCACGTGTACTGCTCATCGAACAGAACCGTGCCTTTGATAAGCCCTGCGGTGGCGGACTCTTTTTGCGTGCGTTTGATGCGATGGAGATCCCGCGTACGCTCATTGCGCAGGAGGTGCGCACCATCGAGGTGGTCTCTCCGCGCCAACACACCGTCTCGGTGCCCATCGATGCCTTTCCGCTTGGGGTGGTGCACCGCCGTCGTTTTGATGAACACCTGCGCACGATGGCCGAAGCAGCTGGTGCGACCGTGCTGGAGGCGCGCGCACGCCTTGTGCCCGATTCGGTTTACGAGACCCCGACACTGGAGGCACGCACACGCGACGGCGAAGTGCACCGCATCCAGGCCGCACATCTCATCGCGGCCGACGGGGTCAACTCGACCATCCGCCGCACCGTCCTGAAATCCCCGCCCAGCCGCGTCATGACCTACTACGCCAAAGTACCTGATCACGACACAGATGCGTGTCAGTTCTGGTTTGGGCGCGATATCGCACCGGGGTACTATGCATGGGTCTTCCCGCATCACGATGGAGCCCACATAGGCGGCATCGTCTCGGATCGTACGGCTGCTGCGCACCATCGTGAAGCCTTTATCCAGCATGCCGGTCTCGATCCGCATCTGCGACTCCAGCACTACTACATCCCCGAGTGGGATGCCGAAGCACCGATGATGGAGGGCAAGATACTCTTTGCAGGCGACAGCGCCTCGCTGGTGCTTCCCTTTACCTACGAGGGGATCTACTACGCCATGGCCTCAGGACGCATGGCTGCCGAAGCGATCCTTGAGGGTCATCCCGAAGCGTATCCACGCATATGGGATGAAACCTACCGACGCAAATTTCTCTTTTTGCGCCGTCTTCAGAGGATCTTCTTGTCACACGACTGGCTCAGTGAACGCATGGTGACGCTCTACAAAAATCCTCGATTTCAACGTGCTGTTATCGGGTACTGGAGTGGGGAGAGGGTGCCTGAAAATGTCTGGAAGACCGCAGTAAAAGTACTCAAAGCACTGACGGTATATCGCTAATCTCTCTTGGGAGACTTTTGCGATGCGATATTGGTAACGTCCATAACCATTTACTATTTGGATATCCATTCTTTCATATCTTTTTTTATGCGTTCAATACCTGTTTTCGCATCATTTGGCTGAGCAGAATGGTCCAGATCGATGTAATAACTGTAGAGCAGGCGCATGCCGTGACGGATCTCGAGCCGCAAAAAGCCGGTTGGAAATGTTGAGAGGGCTTTGCGGTCGCTGTTTTGGTTGGAGGTGCAGTGGATGTTGTTTTTGTACTGGACGTCGAGGCGCCAGGGGCATGTTGGATCAAATGCAAAATGCTCACGCAACGCCTTTTCGATCTTGTCGTCAGGCGGAAAGAGATGCAACGACAAGCATCGGGGCATCTCCTGTGAGAGCCCCTGAGCATCATAAGTGACAACAGCACGCTCATCCGGGCGATTGAGCCACCACACGATTCCAACGATCAGGCCCACACTCCCGACAAAGGTAAGGATCTCTCTCATGCCAGTGTGCTTCCTTTTGTGTTAAATCCCAACAGGTATCCAGTCTCCGCAGACCGGGTGCCTCCGAGCGGTTCGGGGCTGTCCAGTCGTAACGAGCGGATCGGTTTGTGGATTCGAGAGTCGTTCTCAAAAAAGGAATCATCCCATATTTGGCCTTATGCATCCCTAAAGGGCGCTTCTTGATTAAGGTCGCGCTCTGAAAATCCTGGAAGACAGCATTGGAGTCTGCCCATTTTGCACCCAGAAGGCTTGCTAAAAGCCACGCAAATTCGGCAATGGTTTCATGCGAAGACCATGAAGACGATCATGGCGCTGGGTTAGGAAGCTCTTTTTGCGCTTTGGAGTTGGAGCCCTTTCAAAGTCCAGCCAGGCCCTCGGCGCAACAGAGACGAGAGAACTCCATTCCCAGGGGATGCAGATATGAGCTCTTTTCCCTAAAGTATGGTACAATTGCGCAAAAAAGATGGGTACCGCCCACAAGGAAACGCCTCATGATGCCAGAACTCCAAATCGTCACCCTCGATGCGATCGAAAATGCAATCGCCAATGAGCTGGGGGTGATGCTCTACTTTTCCGGAATCCACTGCAACGTCTGCCATGCACTGCGCCCCAAGGTCAAAGATCTCTTCGATGAGCACTTTCCGCAGAT
>CAZWMZ010000257.1:0-2298 GCA_964634965.1 uncultured Nitratifractor sp.
TGCGACCACTGCAACGCCTGCATCCAGGCCTGTCCCGAGGATCATGTACTGGAGTTTATCAAGCCCAAATATGACAAAGCCCGAAAGGAGAAAGGGACGACCACACAACTCGTCGTCAATGGGGATTGTACGTTGTGTGGACGCTGCATGGATGTTTGCCACACCGATGCATACAACTACGATTTCCGCCTCAAGGATCTGGTCTGATGGCTTTGATTCAGATGCGCGATGTGACGAAGCGCTTTCTGGGCACCAAGGTGCTCGATGGTGTCTCTCTGGAGATCGAAGCAGGAGATCGTATCGCGATGATGGGGCCCAACGGAGCCGGCAAAACGACACTGGTACGCGCGATGCTCGGATTTTACCGCATCGATGAGGGTACGATTCGCGTCGAAGGGTTCGATCCGATGCGTGAGCGGGTCAAGGTACTTGAAAACATCAGCTTTATTCCCCAGACACCGCCTCCAGTACGTCTGAGCATCGACGAACTGCTCAGCTATGTCGAACGCAGCAGCAATACGCCGCGCGAGCGGATCATCGACGAAGCGGCGCAGATGGATCTGCAGATCACTGCGCACCTCAAAAAGCCTTTTTACAAACTCAGCGGCGGCATGAAACAGAAACTGCTCATCGCTATTGCACTCTCGAAAACGAGCGACGTGTTGATCTTCGACGAACCCACGGCCAACCTCGACCCCAAAGGACGTGAGCAGTTCTACCGTCTGCTCGAAGGGATCGACGCACATGTCTCGACACTCTTTATCACGCACCGGCTCGACGAGATCAAAGCACTGGTCAATCGTCAAATCTACATGGATCTGGGAAAGGTGGTCGATGATGCAGCGCTTTAGTCTTCTCGGCGCGATGCTGATGCTCGTGATGGCTCTGGCCACAGGCCTGGGTGGGTGCAGCAAAAAGAGCACGGACAACCGTGCAGTCAAAATGCACTGGGATCGTGACATGTGCGAGCGGTGCAAGATGGCCATCAGCGAACGCAAATTTGCCGTCGAAGTGGTCGATCCCGACACCCATAAAGTGTACAAATTTGACGACATCGGTTGTGCGGTGCTGTGGTTTGACGAAGAGAAAATACCCTGGAAAGATCGTGCCAGGATCTGGATCACCGATGCCAGGACCGGCGAGTGGATCGATGCACGAACGGCCAAATATACCGACGACTCAATCACCCCGATGGCCTACGGGTTTGCTGCCTATACAGACCAAACCTTCCCTCAAGATCACGTCGCCCGCGACTACGACTATGCCGTCAACAAGATTTTCCAAATCGAACGCCTCAATGCACAGCGGATTCAGGAGGCTCGCCCATGAAGCATCTCATATTGATCGCCTATCTCGATATTCGTGAATCGCTGCGTTCAAAATGGTTTTATGTCTATGCGCTGGTGTTTGGGGGGCTGATGGGGCTCTTTTTTGTCACCGGTGTTTCCGATTCGGTGGTGATGGGTTTTTCGGGATTGAGTCGTATGATGCTCATCTTTATACAGGTGACGATCATCATCCTGCCCATCTTTATCCTCATGACGACGGTCAAATCGATCGCTGGAGATCGTGAATCGCATGTACTGGAGTACATGCTGTCGTTTCCGGTGAGTCTGCGCGATTACTACTGGGGCAAGATGCTCGGACGCTTTGTTACGGTCTTTACGCCGGTCTTTTTTGCTCTGATGCTGGGCGTGCTCTTTGGTCTCTTTCATGGCGGCGATCTGCCCTGGAGAATGATCGGACTCTACAGTCTCTTGATTGTTGCGATGACCTTTGTCTTTTTGGGGATCGCGTTTTGGCTCTCGACCGTGGTCAAAAGCAGTGAGATCGCTCTGGGCGGGGCGTTTGTGATCTGGATCGTTCTGCTGGCCTTTATCGACATTGCGCTGATGGGGTTGATGCTCCAAAACCGTCTTGATGATAACATCATCGTTACCCTGGCGATGCTCAACCCCATCGAGGTGTTTCGCATCGGTGCGATTACGCTGTTTGATCCAGAGTTGACCGTCATCGGGCCGGTGGCATATTATCTGCTTGATACCCTTGGGCCGGTGTGGCTGATGGTCTATGCCGTGCTCTACCCGATCGTGCTGGGTGGTCTGTTTGCCTTGTTAGGTTATACTGCCTTTCGAAAGAGAGATCTACTTTGATCCAAGGAGAGTATATGAAATGTTTCAAACGATGGGTACTGTTGGTATCGGTACTGAGCGCAGGTGCATGGGCCAACGAAGCCAATCTCACACACCAGCAACCCTTTGCGGTACCGCTGCAAAAAGCTGCACCCAAAAAAACGGC
>CAZWMZ010000258.1:0-3323 GCA_964634965.1 uncultured Nitratifractor sp.
TGGTTTGCAAAACTTTACGATCGATACAGTTGGGAGCCTGGACAAGTCAAAAAATACATCCAGCACACACAGCACTGGCATTCGCCTTCGGGGTACCGCAACGATCAAAGATGTTATCCGCTTCCTCAAGACCAAAGGGGATGTACGATCGGTCTCAAGTCCGCGGGTTATGACGCTGAACAACCAGCCTGCGCTCATCAGCGTCGGCAAGGAGCTCTTCTATAAGATCAAGACCTCAACAACCACGAGTGGCAACGGTGCCAGCACCGCATCCGAGGGAGAGAAGATCGATTCGGTCTTTGCCGGTATCTTGCTGGATATTACACCTGAGATCGACGGGCGCGGCATGATCACGCTCAAGATCAATCCTTCGATCACTGAGACGCTTTCGCCGATTCAAAACGACGGCACACGAAGCATGCCGCCCGATCTGGTTCGTCGCCAAATCGCCTCGGTCATCAAGGTCAAAGATGGTAACCACGCGATCCTGGGCGGACTCATCTCCACCAAAGCAGGCCTGAAAGTCAGCAAAGTACCTCTGCTGGGCAACCTGCCGTTGCTGGAGTATGCCTTTAAACGCCAGGAGCGCATCGAAAAGACCGAAGAGCTGGTGATCATCATTACGCCACACATTGTAGGAAACGGCAAAAATGTTTCTTTGCAGGACCTGGGGTACAAACGATTGCGATAATGAGTCGATACGCCAAACCGAAAAGTGTCTTTATCGATGAGATCAATGTCGATAACTACATCGAAATCGAAAGTGCGCAACGGGCCTATGACCAGTTGCGCCACAGCATCGACAAGACCCTTAAGATGGTTTTGCTGTTTGGACGTCCCGGAACCGGGAAGAGTCTTTTGCTTCACCGCATCTATCGGGACCTGAAACGGCAGTACGAACTCTATCTGTTTGACACCCCTTCGCTTTCGGGCGAAGATTTTTTTCGCAAACTGTTTCATGTCCTTACGCATCAGGAGTTGCCTGCAGGTGCCCAGGTCCCGCTCGATACGTTTGTCTCTTATCTGAAAAACATCAAAGGGACCCGGTCGATCATTGTGCTGGTAGACGAAGCGCAACTCTACCCCAAAGAGGTGCTGGAACAGATCCGTATCCTTTCCGATACGGGCGCGATCAAGTTTGTCATAGCTCTGCACAAAACCGACAACGAAGAGCTGGTTGCCAAGGAGCACTTCCAGTCTCGCATTTGGGAGGTGATTGAGCTCAAAAATGCCACTCCGGAGGAGCAGAAAACCTATGTCCATAAAAAACTGCTCCAGGCGGGCGAGTTTGAGATCGCTGATCGCATCCGAAACCGACACATGAAATTTGTCTATCAGTGTACCGATGGTAATTATCGTGAGACCAACAAGATGTTCTACACGCTCTTTGAGCTGTATGAATATTACGATCAAAAAGATCCATCCAAGATCAATCATCGCACTCTCTCCAGAAAGATACTGGAGATGGCAGCGTTGAAACTGGGGTACATCCATGTATGATGTTGCGGAGCTTGAGCGTCAGTGGCGGCGTTATCGGCGCAAGCGGCGTCTCAGGCAGCTTGGAGTCGTTGTCGTGCTGGCATTGGCCGGTTCGGGAATTGCCTGGCTGGCACAACATCCGCGCTATTTCATGTCGGTCACAGCCGTTGCAGGTTCTGAGCCCAACCATACGGCACAGAGTGTCTCTGCCGAGCCACCCGTTGCGCTGCCAATGACCAATGCGGTACCGACGGTCGCTGCCGAGCAGGATCGGCCGCCCAAAAAAATGACATTTGTCTTTGACGACGGTACGGTACCGCCAACCGTCGAGGGCAACGACACCAATGCGGATGGAAAAGTTGCCATTGAGGTGACAGCACAAAAGGTCACCCAGACCGTCGAACAACTTGAGGAGAAATTTGAGTACGACAAAGACAAAGAGGATGCGCTCTTTCTGGCGCGATACTATTACGACAAACAGGATTATAATCGAGCAATGAAGTGGGCGTTGGAGACCAACAAACTCGACAGTGATATCGAGGAGAGCTGGTTGATCTTCGCCAAAGCCAAAGCCAAAACCGGCAAGCGGGTGGAGGCGATCCGTATCCTGCAAACCTATTTTGATCGTACCGGATCGGTCACCGCCAAGCAGCTTCTGGGCTTGATACGTCGCGGCAAACCGTTCTAAGGATGAGACAATGAGCAAACAAATTATTCAGGCATTGTTGAGCGAGGGTATGATCAGCAAGGAGGGTCTTACCCGCATCATCCGTGCCAGACCGCCCAAAAAGATGTCGCTCGAGACGTTGATCAAAGAGAACGTTCTGAGCATGGATAACCTTCAAAAATTTTTCGTTCACAAACTCCGTCATGGTGCTATGTCGATCCTGGAGATCGAAGAGCTGGAGGGGTTGGAGCTTGATGCGTTGTTTCGCTCACTGGCCGACGCGCTCAAGGTTGGCTACGTCGATCTGGATGAGACAGAGATCGACATCTCCCTCTTCGACAAGGTGCCCTATCAGCAACTTCTGAAATACAGGGTCCTGCCAATCGAGGAGACCGACCTGGGTGTAAAAATTGCATTTGCTGATCCGCTTGACATGGGGGCACAGGATGCGATCCAGCGCCTCTTTTCGTTCAAGCCCATTCAGGTCTATCTGGCACGACCCAAAAAGATCGCCTTGCATCTGCAGCGCCTGGAGGTGACCCAGAGCGTCAAAGGTCTGATCAGTGAGATTCGACAGGATCTGCGTGAGGGAGGTTTTGAGAAAGAGAACGACGAATCCCCGGCCGTTCTGAAGCTGATCGATCTCATCTTGCGCGATGCGGTCATGGTGCGCGCCAGCGACATTCACATCGAGGCAACAGAGAAGAACTGTATCGTACGCAACCGGATCGACGGGATGCTGGTGCAGAGTTTTATCTTTGACAAAGATATCTTCAATCCGCTCGCCTCACGCATGAAACTCCTCTCCAATCTTGACATCGCCGAAAAGCGTAAACCACAGGATGGACGTTTTGCCTACACTGTCGCCGGGCGCGAATTTGACTTTCGTGTCTCGACTCTGCCGACACTCTTTGGTGAATCGATCGTTATGCGGATTTTGGACAAGACCAAAGTGATGATCCGACTCGAAGATGCCGGTATGAGTCAGCGCAATTATGATCTCTTCAGCGAAGCGATCAAGGCGCCGTACGGGATCGTGCTCGTAACCGGACCCACCGGTTCAGGTAAGACGACCACGCTCTACGGTGCGCTCAATGCCATCCGAGATGTCCGAGACAAGATCATTACGGTTGAAGATCCGGTCGAATACCAGATGAGCGGAATTCAGCAGGTCAAT
>CAZWMZ010000259.1:0-3145 GCA_964634965.1 uncultured Nitratifractor sp.
ACATCGTAGCCCCGCAGTTGCAAAAACTGCCGAACCGTAGCGTTGAGCTGTATATCATCCTCGAGAAGAAGTATCCGCTGGGTCATCGCATCGCTTTCGTGGTGGTATCCAGATTCACAAACCGGCTGCACGGCAGGTCGATGTGCGAAGGAGCGCGCCGTTGCGAATCGTTGGGTCTATTATACACCACCATAGCTCAACGCAATCTCAACCGCAAACCCAGATCCCGAAACAGGATTCCTGGTTCCGGTACCTTCCCGAATATGAGAGGGTGCTATCCTGCTGGGTGCTTCCACCTGGATCACCCGGATAACTGCATTTCTGATGCAATCTATGTTATACTCCCCCATGCAAAAAAAAATCCACACCCTCCACGATATCGAAAAAATATTGACATGGGTTCCCCCGCTCTTTTTTGCGGCGTTGATGGTCATCTCGGCTCTGGTAGCGCATGCAGTCTTTCGCTATCAGGAGCGCAGCGAGATCACTCTGCTGACTCAGCAAACAAACCATTTTCGTCAAAACCGTCTCGAAGCGTTCGTCCGCTCGGTCAACCACTCCATCTCAAGCCACCTGACGCGCGCAACCGACGACCTCAAGCGAAGCGTCCATGTAATCCAGGGCGCCGCGCTGGCCGAAACCTCCCCCTCTGTCGAGCAGCTCCGACCGCTGATGCACCGCCTCGAAGTGCAGCAGCGTATCCGTTTTGTGCTCTTTGACCGAACATGGCACATCCATTATGGGCAGGCACAGCTCGACGAGATTGCGCGTTTGATCTTTAACCGTACGCCGCAGGAGACGCAACGGCGCATCACTCAGATGTATCTCGCTTCCCAGGGGGATGCATCGACCATGATGTGGAAAAACGACCTGGATCAAACCATTCAGATGAGCTACATGGTTGCGCTCGATTCGGAGCGGTTTCTGGGAGCCTTTTCGCGCATCGACAACCTCCATACGGTGACTCGCGAAGCGTTTGTGGACGCCATTCGTCGCAAAACGTTCACGGACAACCAGTGCGATTTCTGGCTGTTTGACTCGGCACTTAAACGCGCTTTCAACCTGCAGGGCAATCGCGAGTGGCTGCCCACAGCTCAGCCCGATACCACCGACAACCAATACACACTTGATCGCTATTTTCTCACCATCGGCATCACCCCCAAAGGACACCACCTCGAAGATCAGATCGAACGCATCCATCGTTACTACCAGACTCGACACTGGATCATGCTGCTGGTTATCGGCATAGTTGGGGTGATTCTGATCGCTTTTTCGGCCCTCTTTTCGTCGTTTATCCGGGGAATCATTTTTAGATTCAACATGCGGCTCAAGCGCACAACCATGCGGCTCAAACGCCTCAAAGACCGCTACGAACTGGCCGTCATCGCCTCCAACGACGGCTTTTGGGATACCAACTTCAAGACCCGCAAAACCTACTTTTCGCGCAAATGGCTTGACCTGCTGGGTTACTGCTCCAAAGAGATCAAAACGTATGAAGACTGGATCGACCTGATCCACCCCGACGACAAGGAGCGTGTCATCAAGGCGCTTGAGGAGTACAAGCACCATCATGCCAACAAACATCTCATTTGCGAATACCGCCTCCGCACCCGTTCGGGCGACTATCTCTGGATGCTCGGACGCGGCAAGGTTTTTGACGACAAAAACGGTCGCCCTCATCGGCTCTTGATGATGAGCATGGATATCAGCAAGCAAAAGGAGACCTCCGATCGGCTGGCCCGCCTGGTAGACATCGAGGTCCTTAAAAATCAAGAAAAACAGAAACTGTTGATCCAGCAAAACAAACTTGCCGCCATGGGAGAGATGATCGGTGCCATCGCCCACCAGTGGCGTCAGCCACTCAACAATGTGACGCTGATCCTTCACTTTATCCGTGACAATATCCACAACGAATCTTTTACCAAATCGATGCTGACTGAGTATGTCGCCCGCGCCAAAAAGCAGATCGATTTTATGTCCGAAACGATCGATGCGTTTCGTGATTTTTACCAGCCTTCCAAGCTCAAAACGAAGTTTGATGTCTGGTCGGCAATCGAATCAACGCTCTCGATCATTCAGGCTCCATTGGATAAAAACAACATAAAAGTAACACTTACGGGTAAAAATTTTCACGCTTTTGGCCATAAAAATGAATTTCGTCAGGCAATTTTGAATATACTTACCAATGCCAAAGATGCCATCGTGCATCAGCAGGAGCGCCACTCCATCCAGGATGGGTTCATTCGCATCGAACTGCGAGACCACACCATCCGGATCGAAAACAACGGCGGCACCATTGATGAGGGGATCATTGATCGTATCTTTGAGCCCTATTTTACAACCAAATTCGAAGACAAAGGAACGGGCATCGGACTCTATATGACCCGAACCATCATCGAAAACAACATGCACGGAGACATTACAGTCCACAACACCCAGTCGGGTGTGGTGTTTGTCATCCGTTTACCCCACAACCACAAGGAGCCTCTATGACTAAGACACGCGCACTGCTGTGCGAAGACGAACAGGATGCACGCGAAATCCTCGGGTTTTATCTCGAAACCATCTTCGAGGAGGTTGTTATCGCCAAAGATGGCCGCGAAGGATTGCGTCAGTACAAAAAAAGTCACCAGGAGAACCAGCCGTTTGATCTGGTGCTGACCGACCTGAAAATGCCTGGCATGGATGGTATGAGCATGCTCGAAGCGATCCATGAGATCGATCCGGATCAGAAGTTTATCATCGTCTCGGCGTATCGAGACGAGGACAAACTCCATCGTTCACTCGATCTGAAGGTGCTGGGCTACTTCCTCAAGCCGCTTAATGTTGACAACATCATGGGCATGCTGCGCAAAGCCAAAGATGAGGTCCTGCGTCAAAAATCGCAACAGCAGATCATCAATGACATTTTTCGCTACAACAATCGCGAAAGACTGCTCTATCGCAACGGACGCATTGTCAAGCTCTCTCCACAAGAGACACAGGTGCTGGATCTGCTGATGCAGCATCGCGGTACGATCGTTCAGGCCGATCAGTTCAAGATGGCCTTGTGGGGTACTACCGACAAATCCGACTCGACCTTCCGTGCCATCATGAAACGCCTCAAAGACAAGCTCGAAGAGGATGACTTCGTCCAATCCTACAA
>CAZWMZ010000260.1:0-2363 GCA_964634965.1 uncultured Nitratifractor sp.
TTGATCGTCTTTTTGTCAAAGATCTGCTCCGATCGCTTCGGAGATGTGGTTAAATCCGTCGGCTTTGATGCGCTTGATGAGCGCTTCATTGATCCGTTTGATTTGAGCCGGGCCGCGATAGATGAGTCCGGTGTAGATCTGAACGAGGCTGGCGCCGTTGCGGATGCGTCGATAGGCCTCATCGGCATCGTCGATGCCACCCACGCTGATGAGCAGCGTCTCTTTGTAGAGTGCTTTGGCGATGGCGCGAAAGAGGGTGAACGACTTTTCTTTGAGCGGCTGGCCGCTGATGCCACCGAACTCTTTGGGGTGGGATACGAGAGAGTAGTCCACGGTGGTGTTGGTGGCAATGATGCCCGCTGCGCCTGCATCGACGGCAGTGCGGCAGAGTGCGACGGCCTGGTCGGGCTCCATATCGGGGGCGATCTTAAGCAGGATCGGACGATCGGTGATCTCGCGGCCTGTGCGGAAGAGTTCGCGGATGAAGGTTTCGTTTTGCAGGTCACGCAGGCCGGGGGTGTTGGGAGAGGAGATGTTGATGGCGATGTAGGTGCCGTAATCCTTGAATGCTCTGAAGAGGGTCTCGTAGTCGCGCAGCGCTTCGATCTCGGGGGTGGTTTTGTTTTTGCCGATGTTGATCCCGACAGGGTAGTCTAAGAAACGGTGTTTTTTGAGACGCTGGATCATCTCCCATGCGCCGCGATTGTTAAATCCCATGGCGTTTTGGATCGCTTCCTCTTCGACCAGGCGAAAGAGGCGGGGCTTGGGATTGCCCGGTTGGGGTCGGGGAGTAACAGTACCGATCTCGGCAAAGCCAAACCCAAGCGCCGGCATGGCCGAAAGATAGGCGCCCTCTTTGTCAAAACCAGCAGCCAGCCCGACAGGGTTGGAAAAGGTACGGCCGAAGATCTGCTGGCGCAATATGGGATGATCGACGAACGTTCTGCGCGCGATGCTTTGCGCCAGAAAGGGAAGCGCGCCGACGGTTTTCAGCGCGTATCCGCCCAGGGTGTGCGCGGTTTCTGGGTCGAGTTTGAACAGAACGCTTTTGAGCCGTTCGTAAGTAAACAGCGACATGGATTCCCCCTCAGAAGTGATGAGAAATTATACCCAAAAGTCGCTCATCAATCGTACACATCGTTCATATCAAAATCGTACATGGGCGGATCGACCTGGATATGTTCGAGATCGTTGGGATCGACTTCGTGTTCGGAGAGGTTGTAGTCATCCCCCTGCACGAACTCCTGCGTTTTGGCGTAGTGCTCTTCGCGCTTGATCTGCTCTTCGACATGTTTGGCCAGCTGCGCCTGGGCAGAGACATTTGTTTCCGGTGACTTGGCTGACTCCTCTGCGGACAGAACCGCTCTGCTTATCATCGGCACCCCGATCAGGAAAAAGTACCATTTTTTCATTAACGCACCTTATGAGATGGATTTGTTTTTGCAATAGTATACCATCACTTTATCCCCGTGTCAATGCATCAGGACGCTCGAGCTCCATAACCCTCCATGGCAGCCCTTGACGTGCAAGTTCCTCCATGAATGGATCGGGATCAAACTCCTCCAGGTTGTGAACTCCCTCCTGGTACCATCGTTTCTCAAGCATCAGTTTTGCTCCGATCATCGCCGGTACACCGGTGGTGTAGCTGACGGCCTGACTCATCACCTCTTCGTAACACTGCTCATGATCGCTGACCTGATAGATGTAGACGGTCTGTTGTTTGCCTGCTTTGGTGCCGTGAGCGACGATGCCGATGTTGGTTTTGCCCCTGGTGCGCGGCCCGAGTGTCGCCGGATCGGGCAGGAGAGTTTTGAGAAACTCGATGGGCACAATCTGCTGGCCGTTGTGTTCGACCGGCTCGATCCCAAGCATGCCGACATTTTCGAGTGCCTTCATGTGCATCAGGTAACTTTCGCCAAAGGTCATAAAAAAACGGATGCGCTTGAGACCCGGGATGTTTTGAACCAGCGACTCCATCTCTTCGTGGTAGAGCAGATAGCTCTCTCTGGGTCCAATTTCAGGGTAGTCCCATATCTGCTTGATCGCCATCGGTTCGGTTTCGATCCACTCTCCGTTTTCCCAGTAGCGACCTTTGGCGCTTACTTCGCGTAGATTGATCTCGGGGTTGAAGTTGGTGGCAAAAGGGTAGCCGTGATCGCCGGCATTGCAGTCGAGTATGTCGATCGTCTCGATCGTATCGAGGTAGTGCTTTTGCGCATACGCAACAAACACATTAGTCACCCCTGGATCAAATCCACTCCCCAGCAATCCCATGATACCGGCCTCGCGAAAGGCCTGGTCGCGCTCCCACTGTTGGCGATACTCAAATTTGGCTTCATCGGGGTGTTCGTAGTTGGCAGTAT
>CAZWMZ010000261.1:0-7263 GCA_964634965.1 uncultured Nitratifractor sp.
TTGGTATCCAGATCGTGTGTCTCGGCAATGGCATAGGCCGAAGGAGGCAGCAGAGCCGGCAGCCACCCCTTGTCGATCGCGTGCTGTTCATGGACAGCTTGCATGTCGGCGTATTTGTTCACCTCGAAATCCTGCACAAACGCGCTCAAAAGCCAATACAAACTCAACGCCACCAACCCCGCCGCTACGATCAATTTGGTTTTCACGATAACACTCCTTTGTAATCGGTCACTTTCACCCCACACTCGACAAACCCGCGATCTTCGGCAACAATCAGCGTACAGCCATGCTCGCGGGCACAGAAGCACTGGAGGGTGTCTTCAAGGTCGACTGTATGTTGCGAAGCATATTGCAAAGCCTGGGCAATCACACTGTACCCAAAAGGAAGAATCGACCACCGTTTTTGCACCGTTTGAAAAAAAGCGATGGCTTGTTGTTTGTCCTTGGCAATATAATAAACCGTGGTCAATATGTCCTCACTAATGCAGATCTGAATACCCCGTTTGATCAGTACTTGTATCAGTGTTGTAGCTTGTGAATGGTTTGGACGCTGTTGCGAAAGAAGATCTAGAACAATATTGGCATCTAAAAAAACCCTACTCTCCATATTTTTCCCTCGCAATCATTTCGCGTATCTGCCGCATATCTTTATCACGAAAACGCTCTTCGATTGATACGGTGCCGGCAAACTTCATAATTTCATCAACTCTCTCTTGTTTCTCCTTCTCAAGCTCACGTTCTAAAAACCCTTTGACCATCTGGGCATACTGCGCAGGGATAAAGACCCCTTTGTACTCGTGTGCCTTTTTGTCCTCGATATCGATGTAATCGTACTGATCGAAAAGCTTCCCGCTACGGCTGAGCTCCCGAATACTCATCGTCGTGGTCATATCAGCTCCTTGTCGTCATATGGTGTATTGTAGCATTTTGGCTTAATGTTGTCAAAAATTAGAGTCTAAAATCTTCTGATGTCGTCCGAAAAGCTACCGTGTGTTTTGATGCGCTCATTTTGTTTCTCGATGGCCTCTCGATTTTCTTTGAGCCATTTTTCCTCTTTGCTTTTTCTTTGATATTGTTTCTTCCTCATGTGGTGCACAGGAAGGCACGCCCCATGCGCCTCTCGATCTCTCATTGCACGCTCCTTATTGCTCATTCAATACGAATACACAAATCAACCAATTACACCGCCCTCATTCCTTATTCCTCAATTATCTCCCTCATCTCATCTTCGGTAAGCGTCGCTACACCGAGGCTCTGTGCTTTGGTGAGTTTGCTACCGGCATCTGCGCCGTAGATGACGTAGTCGGTCTTTTTGGATACCGAGCCGCTTACCTTGGCACCCAGCGATTCAAGCATCGATTTGATCTCACTGCGCGGGCGGCTCATGGTGCCGGTGAGTACCACCGTTTTGCCGGTAAAGGGGCTCTGGGTGATCTCCCGTTTTTCGGGGGCTTTGGGCTGAACGATTGCCATCAGTTGCTCGACCTTTTCGCGGTTGACGCGCGCAAACTCCTGTACGCTCTCAGCCATCTCTTCGCCGAAACCTTCCAAGGCTCTCAGCGCCTCTTTGTCTGCATCGAGGAAGCGCAATCCAAACGCCTCGCAGAGCTTTTTGCTCGCCACTTCGCCAATGTGTTCGATCCCCAATCCATTGACAAATCGCCAGCATGCGCTCCCTTTGCTCGCTTCGATCGCATCCAGCAGCTTTTGGGCTTTTTTCTCCTTGAACCCTTCGAGCCCCAAAAGATTTTCAAGCTCCAAACGATACAGATCTTCGAGGCTGCGCACCAGATTGGCTTCGTAGAGTTGCTGCACGATCTTTTCGCCCAGACCATCGATCTCCATGCATTGGCGCGAAGCGTAGTAGAGGATCGCATTGACCACGCGGGCGTCGCAGGTGAGGTTCTGGCATTTGATGAGCGCTCCTTCGTCGAGCAGTTCGCTGCCGCACACTGGGCAATGCACAGGGCGCACGATCGGTGTTTCCTCTCCTGTGCGATACTCTTTGAGCACTTGGATGATCTTGGGGATCACGTCGCCGCTGCGGATGAGGGTAACCCGATCGCCGATGCGGATCTCTTTGCGCTCGATCTCGTCAAAATTGTGCAGTGTGGCACGACTGACCGTGACCCCTTCGATCGCGACCGGTTCGATCTCGGCTACAGGGGTGATGACGCCGGTGCGGCCTACCTGCAGCGTAATGGCGCGAATGGTCGCTACCTTTTCGACGGCAGGGAATTTGTACGCACACATCCAGCGGGGGTATTTGACGGTAAAGCCGAGTGCTTCTTGTACGGCGATGCGATCGACTTTGACCACCATCCCGTCAAGCATCACGGGCAAGCTCTCGCGCATTTTACCCAGCTCTTCGTAACGCTTTTCTATGCACGCTACCTCTTCGCACAAGCGACGCAGCGGCGGCTTTTTAAAGCCCAGATCGTACACATACGCCATCACGTCGCTAAGATACGTATACGCCAGATCGTGCACCCCCACCCCCCAAGGCTGGAAGATCAAATCACGTGCCGCCGTCACAGCAGGATCGAGCTGGCGCAAGCTCCCGGCTGCAGCGTTGCGCGGGTTGGCAAAGAGCGGCTCACCCGCCGCGGCACGCTCATCATTGAGACGCTCAAACGCTTCAAACGTCATCAGCACCTCCCCGCGTATTTCGATGCGACCTTGATGGTCGATGCTTAGCGGTATGGAACGGATGGTGCGGGCATTGCTGGTGACATCTTCGCCTTCCACACCGTCGCCGCGTGTGATGGCTTGCTTGAGTACGCCGTTTTCGTAGATCAGATCGAGACTCGCCCCGTCGAATTTGGGCTCGACGTAGTAGCGTTCACCGGGAAATTCCTTGTCGATGCGCGCATACCATGCCTCAAAATCGACCCGGTTAAAGACATCTTCCATGCTCCACATACGGCTCAGATGCTTTGCTTTGGCAAACCCCTCCTTCAGCGGCGCACCAACCCGCTGTGTGGGCGACGTGGGATCGATCTGCTTGGGATGCGCTTTTTCAAAATCGAGCGCCTCGTGATAGAGCCTGTCATACTCCTCATCTGTAACGAGCGGATTGTCCTCGACATAGTAGGCGTGTGCCCAGGTTTTGAGGGTTTTAACCGCTTTTTTGTAGGTTTCGAGGGTCATGATTGGGTGGTCCTTTTCTTGGTACTTGCACTGTTGTGGGTCGTATTGTACCCGGATTCGTTTTCGTCTGCGATCATCCACGTGCCGCGCTCCATAAAAGCGGGGATTGTTTGACGTTTGGCCTTGTTGATAAGATTGGGATGGGAGAGTCGATATCGCCTGGCATACTCGGAGAGACGGAGGATCTCCAACCCTTTGAGATAGGCGATACGTTTGTAGTAGCTGTTGACCAATGCGCGATAAATGATCCGCTCCATCGTATCGGTTTTGTCTTGGTAATGAAATTCATTAAATGCCCGATAGTACTCTTCTCGATCCAAAAAACGGATATTGATCGGAACATAACCCTCACGTACCAGGAGATAATTGTTAAGGCTTCGCCCGATACGGCCATTGCCATCAACAAACGGATGCAAGGTCTCAAACTCGAGGTGAAATCGCGCGATGCGTTCGACGATGCTCATTGATAGATCGGCATGGAAACGCATCATGAGTGCCTCCAACGCCTCTTCGATGCGTGAGGGTGCTGGTGCAATGTGCATACCGACACGCACATATTCGTCTTTTTGGCGAAACCGCCCAGCAATCTCATCGCGAATATTGCGAATCAGTATAGCATGCAGAAAAAGGATCATCTCTCGATCCAACGGTTTGGTGGTTGCGTTGTTGTTAATGTACTCCGTGACCCGCGCCAGATTTTTGGCCTCGAAAATCTCTCGAACCGAAACATACCGATCCAGATCGATCTCCAATAAGATTTTTTCCGTCTCATCGATCGTCAAAGTGGAATTTTCGATGGCATTGGAGTTGTAAACCTGTTCGGCGACTTCTGCTTCTGCAACCATCCGCAGCAACGATGTTTTTCCAACGGCAAGCTCGTTATATTGCTTGCGCAATTCGATGATTTTTGAATGTTGTTTTTTCGTTAACATAGGCAGCATTATACTGTCTTTTAACGATTTCTCAAAGAAAACCGTTAAAAATTGTTATTTTTTAGTGTACTTTAACGGGATAGCACCTTCTCCTTGCCCCATAAAATTTGGGCATAGTCTACAGATCAGCAAAGGCCTGCACTCATTCCATATCTCCTGATATGGAATGCATGCAGAGGTTTGTTGTTTTGTGCATGCTTTTGTTTGGTTGTGTGCGTTCGACGTAAAGCGTTCCATGCCGCGGGAGATATGGAACGAGAGAGCTGTTTTAGAGGTACCTCTTGCGATGAAAGCTTAGCCTAAATCTCAAAATAGAATTCTTCGAATTTGCGCCATGTTTGTATTCAAGGGCTTTGTGTCCAATGTGAGTCGGATCCGTAGGTGCGGTGATGATTTTACGCGAAGCCCCCTGAATGTAATGGATGCGATGATGGGGTAGAATCGTGAATTTCTATTTTGGGATTTGGGTTGACATTTGTCTGCATTTTGGATATAATAGCCGCATACATATATGGGCTGGGTGTAAACCTTTGCTCGCCCCTTGGGGGCATTGCTTTTCTACTCAAAACTTCTCTTTATTGCTTCTTTTATCTTGATTTTCAATGTTTTGGATACAAACGGTTTGATGATTTTCTTAATCCGTTTTTTCTTGTCAATATTGCGTATATGACCAATTTTGATGGTGGTTTTGTTTTGCACCATATAGCCATATTGCATTGGGTCAATCACAACATTTGTTGCATAGTTCTCATCCCCATCTCGATAACTTGTCAGAGGCACCACAGCTATAACGGATGCCTTAATGTCATTGGATACCACAATAGCCATATGGCGAAATGAAAATTCATGCCCCAAGTTCAATCCATAAGTATATGTGGTAGCATCATCGCAATCCATGTCTGTTTTTGGGTTGCCAAATTCAACATAGACCAAAGAGTATTTATGCAAATCAGCCCAACGTATTGACATTGTTTCTACTTTTTCCGTAATTGTAACCTATTTGTATAAAATGAACACTACCGGTACCGCACCTTCTCCTTGCCCTCATAAAATTGGGCATCGTCTACAGATCAGCAAAGGCCTGTATTCGTTCCGTATCTTCCTGATATGGAATGCATGCAGAGGTGTATTGTCTTATGCATGCTTTTGTTGGGTTGTGTGAGTTTAGCGTAAGTGTTTCCATGCCGGGAGCTATGGAACGAGAGAGTGTTTTAGGGGTGCTCTTGTGCCTGTGCCTTTGAGTCAGGATGTTGCACTGGGTGGTGGTGGCTTAGCGCTCGCGGCCGTAGCGTTGGTACTCTTCGTCAATGACTGCCTGCATATCGCGCTTGACCTGCTCGTACCAATCTTTGGGCGCGTCGGCTGCATCAAAGGCGGGGAGATAGATGATGCGAACCGTGACGCCAAAATGGGCGGTGCGGTCATGCTCGTTGAGCAGAGCTTTGCTGCCTGTGATGACGACGGGCTGGACGCGGAGCTTGAGTTTGGTGGCTACGAGGTTGGCACCGGCTTTGAACGGAAGCAGTTTTTGGCCTTTGGCGCGTGTTCCCTCGGGAGCAATGACGACCGGCCGATGCAGGGTCTCTTTGGACTCTTTGACATATTTGAGCAGAGAGATCAGCGATGATTTGTTTTCCCGTTCGACGGGAATCATATCACCCAGTGTCAGCAGTTTGCCATAGAGGGGAATGGTAAAGACCTCTTTTTTAGCGACCCAGCGCCAGGGGAGATTTTCGCTCGCCTCCATGGCGATGATGTCGATGATTCCCTGGTGGTTGAACAGAAACAGATCGGCCCGTTCGTCACGGGTCCCGACCACGTCAATCCGCCCCCCTATGGCGTAGATGATGGCACGGTTGAATCGGTGCATGATGCTCGAAGCGCGCGAGCGAAACAGAGCAGAGAGGGGGATCATGAGCGCACCCAAAATCAGCGCAATCATCGTTGCAGAGTATCCAAATCTAATCTTGGCAAAGATCGTCATGGTGAATCCATCCTATGATACCGTTGTGGTAGTTGATCTTGTCGTAGTCGCCATGTTTGGCCAGCGACGAGGTCGTCAGTTCGCGGTCGATGCGGGTGCTGATGCGGCTGTTGTGGGTCGGTAGAATGTAGAGGGGGGAGCCTTCGCGGATGCAGAGGCGATCTTTGGGCTTGTAGGCCCCATAGATCAGCACAACGACGATCATCAGCAGCACAAAGTAGAATCGATCTTTTTGCCACAGGAACATGAGGCCAAAAAAGAGCGCCAACGTGATCGAACCGTAACGCTTGAGCTTTTCGATCAGGCTGGCTTTTGGGTTGAGCTCGACCTGGGCTGCAACGGGACGATTGCGGTAGTCGGTCGCGATTGTCAGAGGCACAAAGCGATGCTGCAGTGTGTTGTAGTAACTGAGGGTTACCGATTTTTGACGCGAGGGGATGACGAAATAGTACTCAGCTGTGACGATGGGTCCCTGTCGGCGTACCTGTTCCAGTCCCGACTCGATGGCGCCAGGAACAGTCATCGCCTCGGGATTGGCGCCGTGAGCACGCAAGCGGATTGTCACCAGAGTCTTGTCGGTATCGAAGGTCGAGACCTGCGAAGCTTCCAGGGTACAGTCGGCGGCGATCAGCCCGCAAAAATCAGGATGCGCTGCCGCATCGAGATCCTCCACGAGAACCGCATGGCCCGGCAAGGAATGGGTGGCGTTGGCTTCGAGGATCTTCAACGATGGCAACCGGATCATGCCCGCTTTGGATGCCTGGAAATAGAAGGTATAGAAGACATCGCTACCGTTGATGACTGTTGCCGGGATAGTACCCAGTGGTCGCAAAGACGCATCGGATGCGAAACGAAAGGCCGGTGGGGTGTCGGCGCGCTGGTTGACCGCCTGGATCGTGACCGGAAATACCTGTGTGGTATAGACCGATTTGGGCAGATAGCTGTATCCGTAGGTTGCCGCCATCAGGTGCCACGACACAAGCAGCCATCCTGCCAGTATTGTTGTGATCCCTGGGAGACGGAGGCGCCTCATGCGTGTGCGAACCCTTCGAGCATGCGTACGCCATCTTCGGAGCCGAGAATCGACTCCATGGCGCGCTCGGGGTGGGGCATGAGCCCAAAGACATTTCGGGTCGCGTTGCAGATGCCGGCGATCTGTTCGACCGAACCGTTGAGGGGGGTTGGCTTGCCCTGGGC
>CAZWMZ010000262.1:0-5529 GCA_964634965.1 uncultured Nitratifractor sp.
TAATTTCTACTTTTCTCGCTACAATATCCTTTCGCAATTCACTCAAAAGGAACCACCCATGGATCTCTCAAAAATCGGACACGGAGACAATCCCGACAGCGTCATGGCGGTCATCGAAGTCCCGCTCAACTCCAACATCAAATACGAACTCGACAAAGCATCCGGTGCGGTCTTTGTCGATCGGATTCTCTACTCGGCTGTTCATTACCCCGCCAACTACGGCTTCGTCCCTGAAACCCTCAGTGATGATGGTGATCCAGCCGACATCCTCGTGCTGGGCAATGCTCCTCTCCAGGCGGGATCGGTCATCAAATGTCGCCTTGTGGGCGTACTCATGACCGAAGATGAGAGCGGAGGCGATGAAAAACTCCTGGCTGTCCCAACAGCCAAAATCGATCCGACCTTTGCCGACATTCACGACCTGGAGGATGTACCGGAAGCGACACGCAATCGTATCAAAAATTTCTTCGAAACCTACAAAATGCTTGAGCCCAACAAATGGGTGAAAGTTACCGGTTTCAAGGGAGCCAAAGAGGCAACCGATATTCTCGCAAAAGCCATTGCAAACTACGATCAAAAATAGAAGCTTTTCCTGAGAGACTTTGGCGGATCGCATACGTTGAATGCGGTATCTTTGGATGGGCATACTGCATACACAACGCAGATTCCTGCCTCCGCCATGTGGCACACAACTCAACCTCTTCCAGATCCCTGGCCAGGGTTTACTTTTTCTTCACATTTTTTCGATAAAATAGTGCATCTTTTTTACATCAAAGGATATTGTTATGTCTTATCAAAAAATCTTCGGTCTTTTGTTTCTTATTTACGGTCTGGGCTGGAGCATCGGGGCGACGTTTTGATCCGGCGACGCTCTCGGGCCAGGCGCATCACACCATCCAGTACTCGATCGGCTCGCTCGATACGCTGGATCGGTCAAGGGCGGTTGCTCTATCTCTTTTTGATCCCGCTGTTTGTCTCCATCGTCCTCTCGCTGGTTGGCGGGCACTACGGCTTATTTCTCAAAAAACTGATCGGGTTTGGGCTGGTGCTCTCTGCGGCACTCTTCACACAACGCGGCAGTGCCCAGGAGGCGACCTATCGGGAACATATCCTCGCCAAAGCGCCCAGGATTCCTTACAAAACTTTGGCAATGGTCTTGATCGGAATCGCTGTCTTTTATCTGGCGTGGATTGCGGGCGACCGATCGATGCTCGCATCGATCTTTGTCGGTGGTCTGACCTCGGTGGGTTACCTTCTCTACTATGGACTTGATCCACGCAAAGACAAGCTGCCCGACCTGGGAGATATCAATCCCGAACTGGTCCTCCAGACCCTCAATGAAGCCCGCGACAAGCTGGCTGCTGCTCAACGCGCCAACGATCGCATTACCGACCGTACCCTGCATCGAAAAATTGATCAGGCCATTGCACAGGCACATCAAATACTCGAAACGATCCAGCACGACCCAAAAGATCTGCGCGTTGCGCGGAAGTTCCTGGTGGTCTTTGTCGACGGCATCGCTGACGTGACGCACCGTTACACCGATGTCGATGCTGACGAGATTGATGAGACAATGCGCCAACGCCTGCACGACCTGATCGACGATGTGCAGCAGCGCTTCGATCAAGAACTTGCCCGCCTGCGGGCCAACAATCTGTTTGACCTGGATGTCTCTATTGACACCCTCAAAGCACAGATCAATCATTAAATTATACTATCCCAAGGAGATGATTATGCCTCACACCGCTGCCGATACAACCGAAACGACTCCATCCACCCTCCCCTCTGCTGTCAAAGAGCAGATCGAATCGGCTATACTCAACCACGACGACCATCTGCCCGCTCCACGCCCCGAAGAGACTCAGGCGCTCGAAGCAGCCATGGCGGAGATCGATATCCATGATCGCAACTCTGTGATCCATTTTGGTACCGCCGCCCAGGAGAAACTCGACGAGATCTCCAACCGCATGCTCGAAGGAGTCAAGAGTCAGGATACCGGAGCAGCCGGCAATGCGCTTAACAACATGGTCGCAAAAATTCGCGGTTTTGACATGGACAAACTCAACCCCAACCGCTCACTCAGCTGGTGGGAAAAACTCATCGGACGTGCCAAACCGTTGGCGACATTCATCCAGCAGTACGAAGAGGTGCGCGATCACATCGACCTGATCTCCAACGATCTTGAAAAACACAAGGCCAAACTGACCCACGATCTGGTCTCCCTCGAAAAACTCTACGAAGCCAACCTTGACTATTTTCACAAGCTTGAACTTTATATCCTCGCAGGCGAAAAAAAGCTCGATGAGCTCAATACCCAGATCCTGCCCCAGTACGAAGAGGATGCCAAAAATGGCGAAATGATCGCCGTCCAAAATCTCAAAGATATGCGCAACTTCCGTGACGATCTTGAGCGGCGCATCCACGACTTGCGCCTCTCCCGTCAGGTCGCCATGCAGGCGCTTCCTTCGATCCGACTGATCCAGGAAAACGACAAATCACTGATCAACAAGATCACCTCGACACTTGTCAATACTGTCCCGCTGTGGCGCAACCAGCTGGCACAGACAGTAACGATCTTCCGCAGCCACGAAGCAGCCAACGCCATCAAAGATGCCACCGATCTGACCAACGATCTGCTGGAGAAAAACGCCGAGGGATTGCGCGAAGCCAATGCCGAGGTGCGCAAGCAGATGGAACGTGGCATCTTCGATATCGAAAGCATCAAAAAGGCCAACCAAACCCTCATCGACACCCTCAACGACTCACTGCGCATTGCCGAAGAAGGAAAAGAAGCACGCAAAAAAGCACTCGTCGAGCTGCAGGAGACCGAAGCCAAACTCAAAGAGGCACTTGTGGCCGTCCATGCACGCCAGGAGCAGAGTGAACACGCACAGCTGGAGGAGGCACAAGCCAACGCCACCACAACATCCAATACCAAGGAGAAGTAGATGGGACTGTTTGACTGGCTCTTTGGCCAATTTATCGATGTCATCGACTGGACGGATGATTCGCACGATACCATGGTGTGGCGCTTCCCGCGTCAAGGCAACGCGATCAAGTATGGTGCCAAACTGATCGTCCGCGAATCGCAGGTGGCTGTTTTCGTCAACGAAGGCGAAATCGCCGATATTCTTGGGCCGGGCACCTATGAGCTCGAGACCAACAACCTGCCGATATTGACCGAACTGCAGCACTGGGATCATGGCTTTAACTCCCCTTTCAAGGCTGAGATCTATTTCCTCAACACCAAACGTTTTACGGATCTGAAATGGGGCACCAAACACCCCATCATGGTACGCGATCCTGAGTTTGAGATGGTGCGACTGCGGGCCTTTGGAACCTACGAGATTCGCATCGACGACCCGGAGACCTTTTTGCGTGAGATCGTCGGAACAGATGGACACTTTACCGTTGATGAGATCGACGATCAGCTCAGCAATCTCATTCTCTCCAAGCTCGCCGTAATACTGGGCAAGGACAACACGCCCGTGCTCGATCTGGCTGCAAACTATGAGGAGTTTGGTCGCTACATCACCGAGGGGATCGCGCCCTATTTTGACGAGTATGGCCTGAAGTTGACCAAAATCCTGGTCGAAAACATTTCGCTGCCAGAAGAGGTGCAGCGTGCACTCGATACGCGCACCTCTCGCGCCATCACCGGTGACCTGGATGATCATCTCAAATACCAAACCGCTGAAGCGATGGGACGTGCCTCGGACGGGGGCACCATGGGCGACATGGTCGGCATGGGAGCGGGCATTGCGATGGGGCAGCAGATGGCCGATGCGATGCGACCCGCATCCGATGCCCGCCAAACCACTCCCCCGCCTCCACCCGACATCAAACACTACTACGTCTCGATCGACGGGCGCAGCGAAGGGCCATTTGATCTGGATGCAATGCGGCGCATGATCGCCGAAGGAACCCTGACACGCGAGAGTTATGTCTGGCGCGAGGATCTGGATGGCTGGAAAGCGGCCGGTCACGTCGTCGGCGGTCTCTTTCCTCCGCCACCATCACCACCGAACCGGTAGGCCATGCGTTTTACTCCCATCAACTACACCTGCCCCGGATGCGGGGCTCCGCTGAAGTACTCCCCCGTTACCGGTACGCTCCGGTGTGAATTTTGCCGTCGCGAAGTACCCATCGAGGGTGCCGGCTCACCCATAGTAGAGCACGATCTGCGCAGTGCACTGGTGACCCTCAGCCATACACCCAATCGCGAGATTACCAAGGAGATCACCTGCCCAAAGTGCGGCAGTGGCTTTATCCTCGATCCGCTGGCCGTGAGTGCCAACTGCCCCTACTGCGGCACTCCGGCCATCACGGAGTTTGTCAACGACATCCATCCCGAATCGATCCTGCCGTTTCACATACATCACGATCAAGCGCAGGAGATCTTCGCCCGCTGGATCGGGTCGCTGTGGTTTGCGCCGAGTGAACTTAAGCACCTCGTCGATACCAACAAATCCCTTGAGGGCTACTACATCCCCTACTGGACATACGATGCTCAGACCACCACTGACTATACCGGTCAGCGGGGGGATATCTACTATGTCACGGTGCAAAAACGCATGATCGTCAACGGCCGTGAGCAGGTCGTCTCAGTCCAAGAACCCCGCATCCAGTGGACACCGGTCGCCGGACGCGTCAGCCGCTTTTTCGATGACGTGATTATCCGTGCGAGCAAGAGTCCTTCGCGCCAGATCCTCGATGCGCTCGAGCCGTGGGATACGGCACAACTGGTACCGTTTGATCCTCGTTATCTGAGCGGATTTGAGAGCGAAGAGTACTCGATCGGTCTGGAGAACGGATTTGAGATGGCGCGCGTCCGAATCGATCGCATCATCCGTGGTGACATCCGCCGCGACATCGGCGGTGATCAGCAACAGATCGACCGCATGAACACCCACTACAGCAACGTCACTTACAAAAACACCCTCTTCCCCGTCTGGATGACCCACTTTACCTACCAAGGCAAAGAGTACTACTACGCCATCAACGCCCAAAACGGCAAAATTGTCGGTGAGCGCCCCTACAGCTATACCAAGATTATCGTACTCGTTTTGGCAGTTTTGGCTGTGCTGGCAGGAGCAATCTATTTGGGCGAGACACACAACCGTATCAGCGTATCACCCCGCACCCCGACCTACACGCCTGCGCCGTACTCCACTCCGAACAATCCTTTTGAGCAGATCGCCGACTGCGAAACGCACGGCGGCGTGTGGGATTACGTCAACAACACCTGCCAATGAAACTACTCGTACCCCGCACGATCTTGTTTTTTCGTTCTGATTGTGCTATTATTGTTATGTCTCAAGATTTACATAAAAGGATTTATGTATGACGGTTCGAAAAAATTTTGTCTTTGACGAGACCGTTGCGGAACATTTAACGGAACTGGCCGAGGAAAACGGCACATCGATGACGGCAATAGTACAGGAACTCATTGAAGAGCGGTACAAAAGCAGCCGGGTCAAAAGCGCCTTGAGGCGTTTGATCGGATCGCAGGGAGTGCGAACGGACTCT
>CAZWMZ010000263.1:0-1900 GCA_964634965.1 uncultured Nitratifractor sp.
ACAACCTCTCCGAACACGAAGTCGATCCCAACGATCTCGAACATATCCAGGTCGATCCGCCCATGTACGATTTTGATATGAACGATGTGTACGATTGATGAGCGACTTTTGGGTATAATGCCTCATCACTTCTGAGGGGGGAACCCATGTCACTGCTTACCTATGAACGACTCAAAAGCGTTCTGTTCAAACTCGATCCAGAGACCGCGCACACTCTGGGCGGATACGCGCTGAAAACCGTCGGCGCGCTTCCCTTTCTGGTGCAAAGCATCGCGCGCAAAACGTTCGTCGATCATCCCATATTGCGCCAGCAGATCTTCGGCCGTACCTTTGCCAACCCTGTCGGGCTGGCTGCCGGTTTTGACAAAGAGGGCGCCTTTCTTTCGGCCATGCCGGCACTGGGGTTTGGCTTTGCCGAGATCGGTACCGTTACCCCCCGACCCCAATCGGGCAATCCCAAGCCCCGTCTCTTTCGCCTGGTCGAAGAGGAGGCGATCCAAAACGCCATGGGATTTAACAATCGCGGCGCATGGGAGATGATCCAACGTCTCAAAAAACACCGTTTTTTAGACTACCCTGTCGGGATCAACATCGGCAAAAACAAAACCACCCCCGAGATCGAAGCGCTGCGCGACTACGAGACCCTCTTCAGAGCATTCAAGGATTATGGCACTTACATTGCCATCAACATCTCCTCCCCCAACACCCCCGGCCTGCGTGACCTGCAAAACGAAACTTTCATCCGCGAACTCTTCCGCACAGGTCGCGAGATCACCGACCGCCCGATCCTGCTCAAGATCGCCCCCGATATGGAGCCCGACCAGGCCGTCGCACTCTGTCGCACCGCCGTCGATGCAGGCGCAGCGGGCATCATCGCCACCAACACCACCGTGGACTACTCTCTCGTATCCGACCCCAAAGATTTCGGTGGCATCAGCGGCCAGCCGCTCAAAGAGAAGTCTTTCGCCCTCTTTCGCGCCATTGCCAAAGCGCTCTATAACGAGACGCTGCTTATCAGCGTTGGAGGGATCGACGATGCCGATGAAGCCTATCGACGCATCCGCAACGGCGCCAGCCTCGTCCAGATCTACACCGGACTTATCTATCGTGGCCCGGCTCAAATCAAACGGATCAACGAAACGCTCATCAAGCGTATCAAAGCCGACGGATTTAGCCACATCTCCGAAGCGATCGGAGCGGATCTTTGATGAAAAGACGGTCAAACTCGATCAAGGATCATCTGCATGACTCCTTGCTGTTTTGAGGTGCTGGATGACAGGATTTTAGCTCTGTGTGATACAATTGCGCCATTCCATATCAAGGGCTTTTATGCAGAAAATCGAAACCATGTTCAGCTGCAACAAGACCTCAATGACACCACCAACGGCCCGGGCTGGGAGCATGGCACCACCCGAAACGGTAAACCGATCGACTGGCGTCGCTGTATCTGGCTCGAAGCTGCTGAACTGGTCGAATCGTACCCATGGAAGCACTGGAAAAACATCGATGCCGATCCCGATGAAGCCAACATTCGAATCGAAGCAGTCGATATCTGGCACTTCGTGATGAGCGAAGCATTGAGACGTTTTGCACTCGAGCAAGGGGGCGCGCTCGGCGATTTGGCGCAGAGGATGACCGCAAACGAGGCATATCGACGCTTTGCCGACCCTCAGCGCACATGGAAACGCCCCGATCCCTATCAGGCGATCGAGGAGGTCGAACGGCTCATTGCGATGCTCTTCGCTGATGAGCCCATCGAAGCATGGACGGCACAATTTTTCCGCATCGCATCCCAGTCGGGACTTGACCTGAACACGCTCTACGCACTCTATGTCGGCAAAAACATTCTCAATCGCTTTCGTCAGGATCACGGATACAAAGAGGGGCGCTATCGCAAAAC
>CAZWMZ010000264.1:0-3454 GCA_964634965.1 uncultured Nitratifractor sp.
TCGAGCAACACCGCCTACGCACTGGCGCACAAAACCATCGATGATGTTACCGGTGTCGTCGACAACGAGAGTCAGGATGAGCGCAGCATCTCTCACGTCGGTCTTAAAAGCTTCGTCGGCAACATCGCGTACGGCAACAGCGGCGGGGTCTTCGGCATCCTCAGCGGTACGCGCCAGAGCTCAAAAGAGGTCATCAGCGGCCTGCTGGCCTACAGCAATGCCGGCATGAACAACGGCGAATGGATCAGCTGGTGGTATCCTGACGATATTACCCTTGAGAACATTACCCTAGTAGGCGATATTCACGATCCCAAATATGTCGGCATCGGTACCAGCACCAAGCTCCGCCACACCATCATACGCGATGTTCAGATCGAAGGGTTCAAAATCGGTCTGCGTATCCCGGAATATTATGGACCCAACGTAGTCGAAAATGCCTACCTGAACAACCTGGTCAATATGTATTATGCGCTGGGAACGACCAACAAAGGTGCCAATACCACCATTAAAGGCAACATAAAGTATGGTACGTTGCCGGGCAGCCCAAAACAGTATAAGGTTGCCATGAAACTGAGCGTACGCGATGTTTCGTGGAAAAACTACTGGAATCGTCAATTCCTCTCGTTCAAGATCGTTTATGCTCCCGAGGGCGAAACACCCACGCGCCTTTACCTCACTCGAGAACAGAGCCCCGACTATGTGATTGAGGTGGGGGATCAGAAGGGCAAATCCAATGCCAAGCTGATCGCCGAAGGGCACAAGCCTGTCGGAGGTACGCTCGTTCCCGATGGGGCCAGACGTATGCCCGGCATGCTCAATGTTTCAGGAGTCGCCATCGAGCGTTAAACCATGTTATTTTATTACCAAAGAACCTATAGGAGTATAAAATGAAAACCAACTATTTGCAACACAACACCCTTTTGGCCGTCGCTCGTTCGACGGTCGTTGCAGCACTGCTGTTGAGTCTCAGCGGATGCGATGCGTCGCAATGGCTGAACGATCTGTTTCATCTGGATACACCTGCCCAGACAGAGACCTCCGATACCAATCGCACCGATCCGACTCGCACACAACCGCACCCGACCAACACGCCTGCACCCTCAACACCCGGTACGCCTGATTCGCCGACTGTCACAACCGAACCTGATCCCCTGCCAACACCCGATCCCGATCCAGCGCCGCAGATTCAGGCTGTCGTCACGACACAGAAAGTGCTGGCATTTCAAACCGACCGCAACAGCAATCTCCTGACCAACGGTTCGTTTGAATTGGGTCTGGGGGCTGAACCGATCTATCCGGGATGGATGCAGCGCGCCTTTTCAACCAACATGACCCCACCGGCTCTGCCGACGATCGATGAGACGACCGCCGCAAGCGGCCAACGATCGCTCAAAATCGCCAGGATCGGCAAAAACCACAAGGTCACGATCGATTTCACGCCACCCAACATCAGTCAAACCGGTAAGAGTCGGATCTACTTTGGCATCAGCGCCAAATCGGATTGTGCCAATCTCAAGCTGCACTTTCCAGCCACCGACAAATACCTGACAACCGATTGGAAACGATACACCTCCTTCAAGGATGTCGCCAAAAAAGCCTATCCGGTCATTCGCTTTGAATTTCTCAATGACACAGCGCAGGATCAGTGCACCTTGTGGATCGACGATCTCGTCTGGAGCTTGAGCGATACGACCAATCGTCCCTACGTTCGCAGCGGATCGATCGAGTCGGTTCTGTTGCCGCAGCGCCGCAATGGCATTCACTACCGCCACGAAGATGTTCAATTGACCTTTGCCGTCGATGCCGACAGCGATCGGAGCGATCTGGGTGTGGAGCTGCATCTGCGCGACCTTACGCGCGGCGGAACGGATCGGATCTACTATCAGGATACGCTGGCTCTCTCAGCGCATCAGCCGACCACACAGCAGGTCAATTTGGGCATCCTGCCCAAAGGTGCCTACATGGCGCACCTGGTCGTTTATGATACAAAAACCCATGCGATTCTCTCGGTCGCACGCGAGCGTTTTACTGTCCTGGCTGATCTGGCGCATACGCCACCCCTGATCGATTTTGTGGCGGGCATGCATGGTGGTTTTCACGCCTTTACCCACAGCCGTGAGTTCAGCTGGCGCGGCGCATGGAGTGCGGACGAATACTACGCTAACGCCTATGAAATCGGTCTGCGTGCGCAGCGAATCTTCGCCGATGCTACGGAGCTGGTGCCGCAAAAAGGACGCTACGACTTGAGCATCCTCGAGCCCTCCATCGATACGGCCGCACAACATGGCTGCACCACCATCCTGAGTGTCGATCCCTTCCGTCCATGGGTCAAAGGCAAGGCCATCCCGCAAGGACACGACGGCGACTGGATCTTTACGCAGGGTCGCGACGTCTCCGCCCGAGCCAAAAGTTCACTCTATAATGTCTATATGCTGCCCGAAGAGGACATGAAAAATCTCTTTGTCAGCATTGGAAAACGCTTTGGCACCAAGCTGCTGGCGCTGGAGAATACCAACGAGCTCAATATGTATTACCACCCAGACAACATGGCCTATGCCGTCGAGGATATCTTCAAGCCCATGTACAGCGCCTTTAAGCAGGTGGCGCCCAATGTGCCGGTGATGGTTGATTTTACGATGGACTTTTATGGACTCAACTATACGACCAACTTCTTTGCCAAAGGGGGGATCGATTATGCCGATGGGTTTACATACCATCCTTACGGACGGGAGTGGATCTTCTACAAAGACGCCGGCGGCGACCACGATGGCATTGCCTTTATGAAGCGCAACGAAACCTACCGATCTACCGCTTCGAGCGCGACCAAAAAACTGGTCATGGGCATGAGCGAGGTGCACTCAGTCGGTGTCTACAATGCTGTCGGCTGGGATGTGTTGCAACGAACACTGCTGGATTGGTCGGCGGGGGCGCGATTTAGTTCGGGTATGCTCAGCAGCGGCATGTACTTTTTAGAAACACGCACGGCGGGCGAATGGAACAATCGCAGCACCACCGCTCCCGGCGTCGGTGCCGTAGCATTGAATGCCATGTATGCGATGCTTGGAGGCTACCAGCTCGTCAAGCGGGTAACGTTTGCCAACGAAACAGGCGTTCTGGCCGTGCTGTTTCACAATCCAAAGAGTGGCGACTACATCGCGGCAATGGCTCAAGGAGACTACCCCAGCCAACGTGCCGTACTGGATCTCGATCTTCCTTCGGATGCTCAATTTTACGATCAATGGGGCGAAGAGATCGCATCACCCGATCCCATCAAACTCTCCAACGAGATTCTCTATGTTCGATCGCACTCGTCCGATCTGCTCAAGGCTTTTGATGCGAAAGGAATCCTGCAGTGGGTTCAGGAACCTAACGGATACGACTACGACAGCAAGCATGGCCTGAGACTCTTCAGTCCCGGCCCAAGCGAGACCTGGTACGCCGAGCTGCTCAAGAC
>CAZWMZ010000265.1:0-5396 GCA_964634965.1 uncultured Nitratifractor sp.
AGACCCCTGCAAGTGACCCCTGCGAGTGAAATTTAGTTCCAGGCACCTAAATCTAAATCTCTGGAGTAGGGACTTCAGTCCCGTAAAAATGTCCCATTTCATGGGACTCTTGGACTAAAGTCCAAGCTCCAAAAATGAAGAAAAGAAAGTTGTTTCGCAATCACTTCCAATATGGAGCACCTGCACTATACTCACTCAACCAAACAAAAGCAATGTGCAACATTTGGGGTCAGACACCTACATCCTACATCTCTTGCATACGAGCATAATGCAGATTCGAAGAGTACTAATTTGAGATTTGGGCTAAGCATTTTTCGCTATAATCGCCCTTATTATATTTTTTGGAGTGCTACCATGCAGATGAGCGGAGCGCAGATGATCATCGAGGCGTTGATCGCCGAAGGGGTGACCAAAGTGTTTGGTTATCCGGGCGGGGCGATTATGAATGTCTATGATGAGATATACAAGCAGGACGATTTTGAGCACATCTTGACCCGTCACGAACAGGCAGCTGTCCATGCCGCCGATGGTTATGCGCGTGCCAGCGGTGAGGTGGGGGTGGCGATGGTCACCAGTGGTCCAGGATTTACCAATGCTGTCACCGGTCTGGCGACAGCCTATACCGACTCGGTGCCTCTGGTGGTGATCTCGGGGCAGGTGCCCCTGTCGCTCATCGGAACCGATGGCTTCCAGGAGGTCGATGCGGTCGGGATCTCACGTGCGTGCACCAAGCACAACTATCTCGTCCACAGCCTGTCTGAGCTGCCGCGTATTCTCAAAGAGGCTTTCTATATCGCCCGCAGCGGTCGCCCAGGCCCGGTGCTGGTCGATGTGCCCAAGGATATTACTGGTGAGATCGGTGAATTTGCCTACCCCGAAGAGGTGCATCTGCCCACCTACAAGCCCAACTATAAAGGGAACGATCGTCAGATCAAAAAGGCTGCCGAGGCGATTCTCTCAGCCAAAAAGCCGCTCCTCTATCTGGGAGGTGGCGTGGTACACAGCAACGCCTACAAGACCGTACGCCGCCTGGCCGAAGTGCTCCAGATCCCAGCAGTTGAGACGCTCATGGCGCGTGGCGTGATGGGGGCGGACAACCCGTTGCTCATCGGGATGCTCGGTATGCACGGCAGCTATGCGGCCAACATGGCGATGAGCGAAACCGATCTGATCATCTCGCTCGGGGCGCGTTTTGACGATCGGGTGACGGGCAAGCTGAGTGAGTTTGCCAAATATGCCGATGTGATCCATGTCGATATCGATCCGGCCAACATCGCCAAGCTGGTCGATGTCGACTACCCGATCGTCGGGGATGTGGGGATCGTCACCGACAAACTCCTCCATCATGTTGAGTCGCGTGCCAACCCGGATCGCTATCAGGTCTGGCGTGATATCCTGGCGCGTTACGATGAGCTCCATCCGCTGACCTATCAGGAGAGCGAGAGTGTGCTCAAGCCTCAGTGGGTGATCGAGCGGATCGGTGAACGGCTCGGTTCGGAGGCGATCATCACCTCCGACGTGGGGCAGCATCAGATGTGGGCGGCACAGTACTATCCCTTTGATCGACCGCGCCAGTGGATCAACTCGGGTGGCCTTGGGACGATGGGATACGGCTTTCCCGCTGCGATCGGCGCCAAAGTCTCGCATCCGGATCGAACCGTCATCAACATCACCGGCGACGGGTCAATCCTGATGAATGTCCAGGAGCTCGTCACTGCGGCCGAACACAACATTGGTGTGATCAATGTCATCCTCAACAACCACTTTCTCGGTATGGTGCGCCAATGGCAGACCTTTTTCTACGACAAGCGGTATGCCGAAACCGACTTGAGCTATCAGCCCGATTGGGTCAAGCTGGCCGAAGCGTGCGGCGGCGCAGGGTACAATGTCACTACTCAGGCGGAGTTTGATGCCGCGCTGGAGGATGCGATCGCACAGCAGAAGGTGACCTTTATCAATGTCGCCATTGACCGCCTCGAAAATGTTTTGCCGATGGTGCCTGCAGGCGGGGCACTCTACAACATGATGCTCGAACACAAGGATAGCTGATGGAAACGGTACGCAGGGTTATTTCGGTCATCGTCCTCAACGAAGCGCAGGTGCTCTCGCGCGTTTCGGGGCTCTTCGCCGGACGCGGATACAACATCGAGAGTTTGACAGTCGCCCCCATCCCCGACACCGACCTCTCGCACATGACGATCGTCACGCGGGGCAACCAGCGGGTGATCGAACAGATCACCAAACAGCTGCACAAACTCATCCCTACCTACAAGGTCATCGAGCACGCCGAGATGGTCGAAAAAGAGATGGTGCTGATCAAGTTTCCCATCGAGGAGAAGCTCAGCGATATCCAGGCATTGTGTCAGGCCTACAACGGCGGGATCGCCAACGTCGGTGAAAACATGGTGATCGCCATGGCCGCCGACGAGCCGGTACGTATCGCTCATTTTATCCGTGCAGCCAAGCGCTACAACCCCATCGAGGTGGTGCGCGGTGGCGTCGTGGCGATGGAACGATAGAAAATAAGTAAAAATTAATAATTAAAAAGTAAAAGATGGCATTAGGGGTCTGACCCCATCGAGCAAAGGAGTTCCATGACCACGCGTGAACGGATCGAGCGCATTATCCAGGAGCGGTATCTGGTCATCGATGGGGCGATGGGGACGCAGATCCAGGATCTCAAAGTCCCAGCCGAGGCGTGGCTGGATGAGCAGGGCGATGCGCAAGAGGGGTGCAATGAGCTGCTCAATGCTACCGCACCTGAGATCATTGGTCGGATTCACAAGCGTTACGCGATGGCGGGCGCGGATATGCTCAAGACCAACACCTTCGGGGCGATGGACTGGGTGCTCGATGAATACGGTCTGGGGCACCGAGCGTATGAGCTCTCTAAACGCGGCGCGGAGCTGGTCAAATCCGTTTGCCAGGAGTACACTACCCCTGAAAAGCCCCGTTTTGTATTGGGGTCGATCGGGCCGGGGACCAAACTGCCCTCGCTGGGGCATATCCATTATGATGAGATGTATGCCGGGTATGTCGAGGTTGCGCGTGGGTTGATCGACGGCGGGGTGGATGTTTTTTTGCTCGAGACGTGCCAGGATCCCCTGCAGATCAAGGCGGCGATCCATGCATGCAACGACGCGGCAAAAGAGCGGGGCGTTTCGATTCCGATCATGGTGTCGGTCACGATTGAGCTCAGCGGTACGATGCTCATCGGTACCGATGCCGCGACGATCGTAACGATCCTCGAGCCGTTCGATCTGCTCTCGCTCGGATTTAACTGCGGCACCGGGCCCGATCAGGTACGCAAACACCTCAAAATCCTTTCGGAAAAAGCGACGACCCCTCTGTCGATCCATTCCAATGCCGGCCTGCCTCAAAACCGCGGCGGATTTACCTACTATCCAATGGGGCCGGACGAGTTCGCGGCCAAAGAGCTCGAATTTACCCAGTTTGACGGTGTGGCGTTTATCGGCGGGTGTTGCGGTACGACACCGCAGCATATCCAGGCGCTGGCCAAAGCGATTGCTGGCAAAACCCCCCGCAAACCTGCCGGTAAAAGCGCGCCGGCGGTTGCATCGCTTTTTGGGACGGTCGATCTGTTTCAGGAGCCTGCACCTTTGCTCATCGGCGAGCGGAGCAACGCCACCGGATCCAAAGCCTTTCGCGAGCTGATTTTGGCCGAAGACTACGAAGGGACACTCAGTGTCGCTCAAGCCCAGGTGCGCGACGGGGCGCATGTGCTCGATGTCAACGTCGAGTTTGCCGGACGGGACGGTGCGGCAGATATGGCGGTGGTGATGGAGCTTTACAACCAAAAGATCCCGTTGGCGCTCATGCCCGATGCGACCCGCGTGGGCACCATCGAAGCGGCGCTCAAACGCATCGGCGGCAAACCGATCATCAATTCGGCCAACCTCGAAGATGGGATCGAAAAGTTCGATGCGATCTGTGCGTTGGCCAAACGCTTTGGCACAGCACTCGTGCTGCTGACGATCGATGAGACAGGCATGGCCAAAACCACCGAGACCAAACTGGCAGTTGCTGAGCGGATGTTTAAGCGGGCAACCGAGCACCACGGTATCGCCCCGCACGATCTGCTCTTTGATATGCTTACCTTCACCGTCGGATCGGGCGACGAGGAGTATCGCGATGCTGCGATTCAGACGCTTGATGCGATCCGCGAGCTGCGCCGTCGCCACCCCGATGTGGGCACGACGCTGGGGCTGAGCAACATCTCGTTTGGACTCGATGTCCATGCGCGACGTTATCTCAATTCGGTCTTTTTGCACCACGCCATCGAGGCGGGTCTGACCTCGGTGATCATCAGCGTCAAACACATCATCCCGCTGGCTCGAATGGAGTCTGAGGATATCGCCATATGTGAGGAGCTGCTCTTTCGTGCCGATGACCAGACGCTCTTTCGGTTTATCGAGCACTTTTCGGACAAAACGGCGCAAACCGACAACGGCGACGAAGCGTTCGAAGCACTCGATGATGAAGAGAAGATCGCCAAACTGTTGATGGACGGGGACAAAGAGCGGATGATTCCGCTGGTCGAGGAGGTGCGCCACCGCATCCATCCCGATCGCATCGTCAACACAATCCTGATCGATGCGATGAAAGAGATCGGCGAACTGTTCGGTGCGGGCAAGATGCAGTTGCCCTTTGTCCTGCAGTCGGCCGAGACGATGAAAGCGACGGTCGATTATCTCAACCCCTATCTGACCAAACAAGAAAAAGCGACCGAGACGACGCTGGTGCTGGGGACGGTCAAGGGGGACGTACACGACGTGGGGAAAAACCTCGTCGATATTATCCTCACCAACAACGGCTACAATGTCATTAATATCGGGATCAAATGTGAGCTTGAGGATTATCTTGAGGCTGTGCGCAAGCACGACGTCCAAGCAATTGGCATGAGCGGACTGCTGGTCAAATCGACCGCAGTGATGCGTGACAATCTCGAAGCGATGGCTGCGCAGGGGATCACGGTGCCGGTGCTGCTTGGGGGTGCGGCACTGACACAAGGGTTTGTGGATGCGTATTGTCGTCCCATCTACAACGGCCCCATCTTCTACTGCCGTGATGCCTTTGATGGGGTGATCGCCATGAGCCGCATCGAAGCGTGGCACGCCGATCCGAGCCGGCCGCTCGATACCCGACTGGGCAGCGACGGGGTCGAAAAGCCGCTGGCCAAGCCCAGAGAGGAGACCGCAATCCCGCCGTTTGAGCAGATCGCCATGCCCAAACCCACCCCCATCCCCACCCCGCCGTTTTGGGGGCGGCGGGTGTTGCAAGCCGATGCCATCGATCCAGAGATCGTCTTTGCCTGGGTCAACCAAAAATCGGTCATCAAACAGCACTGGGGCTACAAACGCGGATCGATGGATCCG
>CAZWMZ010000266.1:0-2238 GCA_964634965.1 uncultured Nitratifractor sp.
TACGATGCGGAGTTTCTCGCCAAATACGCTCACGGGTTCAAAGAGCTTCAGTCGCATATCAAACGATACACTCCCGAATGGGCCGAGCAGCGATGCGGCATCGACGCCAAGACGATCGAACGGATCGCATGGGAATTCGCCAAAGAGGCTCCCAATGTCGTCGCGATCCCGCCCCGCCGCATGACCCGCTACGGCAACGACACTCAGACGGTGCGCGCCATCGCGATCCTCAACGCCCTGATGGGAAACTGGGGCGTGCCCGGCGGCATCTTCGTCCGCAGCGCCGTTCCGCTGGAGCTTCCCGAACACGAGCACCCCGACGAGCCCGATATTCGGCGCGCCGACGGAGTGGGCAAAGGGGAACGCTTTGCGCTGGCGCCGCCGTCGCTTGGGCGCACCAACGGCATCATCGAGGCGACACGGACCCAAAAACCCTATCCGATCAAAGCTTGGCTGCTCTACGGAACCAATCCGTTGAGCCACTCGAGCATTGGAGAAAACAAAATCTTTGACGCGATCAGCAATCTGGATCTGATCATCGCCATCGATACCCAATACAGTGATACGGTGATGTATGCCGATATCGTTCTGCCCGAATCGACCTATCTGGAACGGGACGACGCCCCCTATATCCAAAAAGACAAAACCCCTTTTATCGCGCTGCGCAAGGCGGCGATCAAGCCTATTTACGATACGAAGGGAGCGTACGAGATCTGCAAAGGGATCGCCGAGCGCTTCGAGGTCGACGACTGGTTCGAACACTCTCCCAAGCAGCAGATGGAGGAGCTGATGCGCGTTCTGAACGAAGCGCAGCGCAAAGAGCTCGAAGAGAAGGGGGTCGTGCTTTTCGAGGAGGCCGACCCCTATCCGGTCGCCAGCGGCGCCAAGCCGGTCTTCATGACCGCGACCGGCAAGATCCAGCTCTATGCGGACGAGCTGGTCGAACTTCACAAGCAGCACGGAGAGGATTTCAATCCGCTGCCGGTCTACAAAGATCCCCCTCAGCCGGCCGAAGGAGAGTTTCGGCTGCTGTTCGGTCGGACACCGCACCACTCCCACGCCCGCAGCCAGAACAATCCGATTCTGATGGAGCTTCAGGACGATTCCCCGATTTGGATCCATCCGGATGACGCGGCTGCACTGGGGATCCGGGAGGGGGACAAGGTGACCATTCAAAGCAAGGCAACCGGATACACTTCGTTGCCGGAACACATCAAAATCACCCGGAGAATTCAGGCCGGTTCAATCTTTGTCAACCACGGATTCGGCCATCGTACTTCCCGGTGGCATCTCGGCAATCTCAAAGGGATCAAAGATAACTATTTCATCAGTGACGGCGTCGACCCCATCAGCGGCGCGGCGGCATTTCACAACGGATTCGTCACGATCAAAAAGGTACAATCATGAGCAAAAGTCCGATCAATACCCAACGCAACAAAGAGAAAAACCTGGCGATGGTGATCGTCGCGGATCGCTGCATCGGATGTGACGCCTGTTATGTCGCCTGCAAAACCGACTGGGAGCTCCCTCTCCACAAAGAGGTCTACCGCACCAAGGTCTACGAGATCGAGGGGGTGGACAACCACGGCAGACCAACGATCGGCTTTCTGCCCACGCTGTGCAACCATTGCGACAACGCTCCATGCGTCAGTGTCTGCCCGACCGGTGCGAGCTTCAAGCGCGATGAGGATGGCATCGTGCTGGTCGAGCCCGACATGTGCATCGGATGCAAGGCGTGCATGGTCGCCTGCCCGTACGACGCGCGCTACTACGACGAAGAGAAGCAGTCGGTCGATAAGTGCACCTTCTGCCTGCCGCGCATCAGCAACGGGCTCGAACCGGCCTGCGTCGCCACCTGTGTCGGCGAATCGCGCAATTTCGGCGATTTGAACGACCCGGAGAGCGTCGTCTCCAAACTGATGCGCGACGCCACCTCGATCACGCGGCTCAAAGAGGATGAAGGCACACTGCCTAATGTCTACTATGTCACGGTCAACTACTAAGGAGTCTGTTATGAAACGAAGCAAGATCATTACGATCGCACTGACGATGGCAGCAGGGATCGGAATCGCCAGCGTAGGTCTGTCAGCCCAGAATAAGCCCGACTACCGAATGGACCGCGCCGCCTGTGCCCACTACCTCAAACTCTCTCGTGAAGAGGTGGACAAAAACAACCTCTCTCTGGCCAAAGTCTACGCCCAAAAGGCGATTCAGGCCAATCCATGGGATAAGGCCGCC
>CAZWMZ010000267.1:0-1935 GCA_964634965.1 uncultured Nitratifractor sp.
GGCTCTCAATCCCGGCACCCATTTTGGTCCAGCCGGATCGGGTTACATGCGACTCAACATCGGCACCACACCCGATGTGTTGCGTGCGGCACTGGAACAACTGGCTCGCGCCACCGAGAGAGCAGGCGTATGAAACGACTCGTCGGAGGATGGTTGATCGCATCGGTCGTCGTATGGGCTCTGCTGCCCGATCCTCTCAGCCGCATGTTGCAACGCAACAAAATCGATCCATCGATGGTGAGCATCTTGATCCAGGAGACGCGCACCGGTCGAGAGGTAGCATCTCACCTGCCTCGGCGTGCACGTGTCCCTGCCTCGGTGATCAAGATCTACACCGCCTACAGCGCACTGCTGGGTCTGGGATCGTCGTTTCGCTGGCCAACCAAATTGTACTATACAGGACGCTTTTCGCACGGTATCATTCAGGGAGATTTGGCGGTCGAAGCCTTTGGAGACCCGACCATGACAACGCGCGACCTGGAGAAAATTGCCAGGCGATTGCGACGCCTGGGCATACGACACATCAAAGGCAATATGATCCTGGATCGCAGTTTCTTTGCGGTCAACAACAGCGTCACCTCCGGCTTTGATCGCAACCGCTACAGCGAATACAACGCCATGCCTGATACCTTGATGCTCAATGACCACATGAGCAGTTTTGTCATCCAGACTCGGCACAACACAATCGTCGCTGCCAAAACAATTCCTCACGACGGATACGATCTCATCAATCGCATGCAACCCACCAAAGCCGCCTGCAAAGGCAAGCACGCCTGGCCCCGCATCGCCATCGGCAATCGCAACGGCCGATCCACGGTCACCCTGTCGGGCACGATCTCAACCCGCTGCCCAAAACGACGCATCACACGACTGTTGACGCACACCTATGAGAGTTTCTACTATGCGTTCAAATCGGCACTCAATTCGGCCGGAATCGTTTTCGATGGACGCATGATACTCGCCCGTGTTCCTCGATCGGCCAGGGCGCTGATGATCTATCGCTCCCCACCACTCTGGTCCATTGTCGCCAAGACGCTCAAAAAGAGCAACAACCTCTACGCGCGGCATCTGCTGTTGCTGTTGGGAGCTCAACACTATGGTGCACCCGGAACCGAAACCAAGGGAGTCCGTGCGATCGCCTCGATCCTTTCGGATCGCAGGGTCTGGGATCCTGCCACCCGTATCATCAACGGCAGCGGCCTCTCGCGCAAAGCGCGCACCAGTGCACATGCGCTGGTGCGCGTCCTGCAGGATGCCCATCGTCACTACGGCCACCAGTGGCTCAACGCCCTCTCCATCGCCGGCAAAGACGGTACGATCCGCAAACGCTTCAAGCACAGTATCGCCAAAGGACGTGCCTGGATGAAGACCGGCACCCTCAATCGTGCCAAAAACATCGCCGGTTACGTCAGAGGAAAATCGGGACGCCTCTACACCGTAGCGATCCTCTACAACGGAGCCGAGCGATGGAAAGGGAGCGCATTACAAAACCAGATCATTGAGTGGCTGGCAAGGAGATAACAGGGAGCAAGGAATAGATGGAAAGGCACAGGGGCGGATTCCCTGTCCGTCCTTTTGGCGAATGGTGCATGTGCAGGGGTGCCCCTTGTTGGTATCCCCAATTGGAACCGAGCTTTAACCTCAGCCTTTATGCCAGAAGAATCTCTGGGTGATGCTAAAGCATCACCTCCAAAATTTTGAACAAGGAAACAATCCCGATGCAATTTGAACCCTATCCGTTCGAAAAACTCAACCGTCTTCTAAGCAATGTAGAGCCCAATGATGCCTACGCACCGCTGAGCCTCACCATCGGTGAGCCGCAGTTTGAGACCCCCGCTTTTATCCTCGATGCGCTCAAGGCTCACGCTCACCTGTTCAACAAATACCCCAAAACCGCCGGGGAGGATTTTTTGAGCGAAGCGATGTTGACCTATC
>CAZWMZ010000268.1:0-5262 GCA_964634965.1 uncultured Nitratifractor sp.
ACCACCAGACAGATGTGTGTATCATGACGCAGCAGCAGGATCGTGATGCGACCGGTTTGATCGAACGCATGTTTGAAGCTGTTGGTTACCAGCTCATTGACGATCAATCCACAATAGATCATCTGATCGACCGGCAACCGCACCGAAGTACGCAAACGAACCTGAACGTTCTTTGCAAATCCTGCAGCGATGTAGTCGACAATGGCTTGAAAATAGTGTCTGACATCCTGAGCATTACGCTGATCGATCCGAAGAATATCGTAGAGTTGAGCGATGGAGCGAATGCGGTCTTGTGCCACGGAGAGCTCGCGGCGGGTCGTGGAACTGTCTGTTTTGTGGATCTGCAGTCGGATCAATGAAAGGATCATCTGAAAATTGTTTTTGATCCGATGGTTCAGTTCGCGACGCAAAAGCTCTTCTTTTTGCAACGAAGCGTGTAAGGCGTTGGTTTTTTGGGCTACCGCCTGCTCCAGTTCACTCTGCCTCTCCTGTTGGAGCTCTTTCCATTGTTCGCTGACAACCTTAATGCGATGCGCCAACGCAATCGAGAAGAGAAACGCCTCTGCGGCAATCGCGGCGTAGTTCAAATAACCAATGCCCTCGTTGATCGGCACCGCACCCAATGTCTGAAGATTGGTGAGGATCAATGCCACCAGCACCAGGCTCCATCCAGCAACATAAAATCGAGCCTCTTTGACCCCATGCAGCAGGGCATAAAAACCGACATAAATCACCCAGACCCCCAGCGGCAAAAAGAGAGCGATGATGGTCGCATCAAACAGAAAATTGTTGCAACTCAACAGGGAAAGTATCGGCACTGCATAGAGAGCCAAACGCAACGGACGATCCAGGTGCGGGAAACGATGCGTCTGCAGAAATGTCCGGGTAAACTGTACGATCGTTACAATCATCAGCGCCACCAGCAACACGATACATCGCGTCAGCGCAACCGTCACCTCCTGAGGGAGGAGATAGAGCTGTGCTACGCCGATGTAGGTGGCTTCATTGACCATGACGGCGATCATATACAGGATGTAGAAGAGATAGGCGCGATCGTTTGAAAAAAAGTAGAGAAAGCCGTTATAGACAAGCAGAGTCGTCATCATCGTATAAAACACAAGGATAACGGCCTTTAATGTAAGATCTTTGGCCCAAAAGGCTTCGGGATTCCACAAAATCAGTTCGGCCAGGACCGTTGAGATGTCCGAATGGGCTCTGAGATAGAAGGTGCGTTTTTCGTGCGGTTTGAGTCGCAGGGTAAAGATCGGATGTAGCGCAGTCCGCCGGGCAGGCATATGCCAGGCACCCTCGATCATCGTACGATTCGCATCGTACAAAACGAGCTCTTCGGTGAGTGGATTGACGTATTCGATGATTTTTTGGATCGGACGCGATGTGCGGTTGGTCAACGTAAAAGTGATCCAGAGATCTTTTTGGGGTGCAAATCCCAGACTGATGATGTTTGAGTGGTGCGCAACCCATGATGCAGGTGGTGTATCTCTGGCATTGTGCTGATCGATCGAAACGATGCTGACGCGACTATAAGGAAGGAGTGCCATCCCCGAAGTCGTTGCGTCGATTTCAACGGCCCTCGACAAAACAGTACATGCAACAAGCAACATCCACCATCTCAACAATATCATGCAGGTAGTGTAGCATAAAAATACCTTTTGTGACAAAAAACGTGACACCCGTGCAGTATGATGAGAAATGCAAAAACCTACAACAAGGAGGCAACCATGAGGTTCTCAGGAAGCATACGTACCTGGAAAACTCCTCTGATCGGAGGATTGATCGCAGCAGCGATGCTGCTGGGCGGCTGCGGAGGAGGCTCCGGATCATCTACCAAAAAGAGCGATACAGCTTCGGTGATTGACCTGGGGGTATTTGGGGATTCATCCATTACAAATTTCAAGCGCAATCCTCTGCGAGTCAAGATCAAATCGCTTACGATCAAGCGAATTGATCTTGCGTATATCGGAGACGCCAAAGCCAAATATCTTCTGGACAAACAAACCGACAAAGAGGCCGCCTACGCGGCGTTGACCCCTGTCGGTGGCGGCGAAGCCAATCTGAGTAATGCGAGCAATCCTGTTCGGCTGAAAAACGGACGTTTTTATCACATTGACACGACCTTTGATATCGTCGGGACCTATCCGGACGGGGTCGATTTCGAGGTGGTGCTGGTCGAACAAAATGGCACTCACAACGATACCAATGTTACCTCCTATACGCTTCTGAACAAAACCATCGATCTGGATACGGAGGGCGAGGAGCACTTTGAGGCCGATGTGCTGATCCCCTACTCCATTGACATTGCGCACTATCTGCTGGTAGTGCATTTGGTGGACGCAGGCCTGGAGCAGATGATTCACTCCGATGACTCCATTACCGATATCCCTCAGATGGGGGCGATCTATGCCGATATCGATTTTGATATGAATCGTCAGACCGTGACCGTGCTCGACATCAACTCCAGTCCCTACATCGATCTGCCGACACATATGCAGTTTGACCACAATATCACCCGAGACAAGATTGCAGACGGATCGCTGCTCTTCTCCAATGTCGGCACATATCCCAAAGGTGTCACCATCTCCGCCAAACTTAAGATCGAGGGAGAAAACGATGTTGATCTCTATCTGCTCAACTCCGAAACCGGACGGATCGCAAAAGAGGTCCACTACACAATACCATCCAAAGAGAATCAAACGCAAGCAAGCCAACGCTTGTCCAAATCGTATGTATCGGATTTTGGGTCTGACTTCATTGATCCCGCGGCTCAATTGGGACGAGATTTGCGTCCCAGGGTTGATGTGCATTTTACGCAAGGCGTCGAACAAAACTACGGAGACAAACGCTACAACATCGACATAGCATGCTTTCTTCCGCAAAACAAATATGCCGACGTTGTCTCAGCACTGCCCAATCTCTCTAAAAACATCAACACCAATGGCGCCAAAGGTACAATCGAATGGCATGTCAAGGTTGACCATGTTGATCTGCTGCCCGTTAGCGTGCCCCATCTTGCCTCGCAATTCGTACCAACACTGTCGCTGATGGATATCAATCTATCGATGTTTCAGATTCAAAACATCATCAGTCAGATCGTTACGGTCGATGCCGCACTCTATATCGACGACAATCATGCCTATCTTTTCAAACAAGACAAATATGCGCGTGTTGATATGCAGACGAAAAAGATCACTGGCAACTGGCATCCGATCAACGAGAAGTGGCCCGGTGTCATTGGCGGAAGCGACGGCATCGATCGTGTCGATGCCGTCTGGTATGATGGTTGGATTCATTTTGTGCGAAACAACAAAATCGTTACGTTTGATCCCGATCAGAATAAAGTACTGCATCCTGTATTGGGAACCCGTCTTGATAATCTCTTTGGTGTCGGAGACAAAATGCCCTTCCAGGAGCTGGATGCAGCCTTTTATGACCGGGATGCAAAAACGCTATATTTTATCCATGACAAAAAATACTTTGCTGTCATGACAGGAGAAAAGCTGGACGAACACCTTAAATATAAAACCGAAGGACCAGAGAAGGTCAGCAACAAGTGGGGGGATATCTCAACTGCCGGGGCCATGGGACTGCCCAACCAACTGACACTCTTTTGGAACATCATAGGACAAAGCGCCCTGCGCATCAATCGTCCAGATGTTTTTTTAGACAAACATACTAATGACGAACAAAACAAAGGCGATCGAGGTATTGCATCCCTGGAGTTGAAGGCCCAATGGGGTATCCTCAGCCGCTGGTATGTACCCGGCGTGCTGGGCTATGCAACAAGCAGTCTGGATTTCTATCTGTTTGATCATCGCTTCTCGTTGATTGCTGCCGACGGCAAGATTGCAGCCAGCGCTCAAACGTACCATCCATTGCTAAAAAGTATTTTCAAAGAGGATGCGAAAGTTACCTATCAATACGGCGCCATGTTGTCTCTGTCGGTTTTAGACAAGACGATTTGGAAAAAGGGTGAAATCAAAGAAGGGCACATTGACTTCAATAACCAGCCGGTTCAACAAAATGCCTATCCGCCCAATTCGAACCCAGAAACAGAGATCTATGCATTTAATAAAGAGTGGAACGAAAAGTTGACGCTGTTTAATGTGCATTTTCCAGTCGGGCCTGTCGTTGTGCAGGTCACAGGTGGCATTGATGGCGGCGTTGGGCTGCATTTTGGTCTCTATGAAGCAGGTCAGGGAGTGGGAGCCAAACTCGATTCGGCAATCGTTCTCAGTAACTCTTCCGATAGCGCAGGAGAAGGCTTGAGTGTCTTTTTTACCGGTGGTATCGATGAGGCTGTTGTGCATGCCGGTATTCGCGGTGATGTACGTCTGGTAATGGCAAAACTCAACGGAACACTTGCATCGGGATTGACGACCAAAGATCAAAATCTCGATTTCAGTCTCAACGCAGAAATCAACTTTCAGTTGCGCATGATTCAAGCAGGTGTTTCCCTCTATGCCGGCACTCGAACCCACATCGAATGGTGCAAATCGTGGGGCATACCTTATCCCTGTGGCCTTGGATGGGATGATTTTACCTACGAGCTCTACAGTACACCCTGGCTCTTCCAACGCAACTGGAAACTGCTGGATGAGGATATCCCCCTGGTGAGCATTCCGCTCATCAATCCTTGAGGAGATCACACATGAAGCGTCTTGGACTTGTGTTGGGGTTGCTGGCGACCGTCCTGGTCGCCAAAGAGACCTATATGACTTATCGCTATCACGACAGCCATCGTGTCGCAACGCGCATCAACGGAAAGGCTGCCCAACACCAACAGATAGAGATCGGCGGCATACTGCATGTTCGCCTGCTCGAACACAATCAAACGCACACCGCCCTCTTTTGGTTGCAAAACGATCTCAACCTCTCTGCACCCATCCAGCCGGAGTCGATCTTCGCGCCCTTTGTTGTGACATACGATCCGGATGGTTTTGTTCTCAAGAGACTCGACACACTCTCACGTGACCGTCTCATACGGGAAAAGATCCAGGGGATCATCGACGCACTGCAGTATCGCCGTTCGCGTACCGGGGTCTATCGTCTGCCCAATGCATTGGGGCATCTCGAGGTCAACGCTACACGCACAGGCCAGCACTACACGCTGCAATGCCTGCATCAATACACGCACAGCCGGATACGGGACGATATACGCTATTTTGACAGCCGCATGACGATCGAAGCGGGTCATCCCCCATCGATCTGGACACGCGTCGAGGCAAATGAAACCATCAAATTTTT
>CAZWMZ010000269.1:0-2465 GCA_964634965.1 uncultured Nitratifractor sp.
CTGAAACAATCGTCAAGCAGTCAGCAGCACTTGCAGGGCGCGATGCATGGTCGCAGGATCGCATCGACCTTTTCTCAAAACACTTTAAGGGTCAACAATGGAATATTTTGCCAAACGAATCATACCTTGCCTGGATGTCGATAACGGTCGCGTCGTCAAGGGGGTCAATTTCGTCGGCCTACGCGACGCGGGCGATCCGGTCGAAGTGGCACGACGCTACAACCAAGAGGGCGCCGATGAGCTGACGTTTCTTGATATCACTGCGACACATGAGGAGCGCCACACGATTGTCGATATTGTTCGCCAGGTGGCCAGAGAGGTCTTTATCCCTCTGACCGTCGGCGGCGGGATACGGACGCTTGAGGACATTTACGATCTGCTTGATGCGGGCACCGACAAAGTGAGCATCAATTCCGCCGCGATCAAGCGCCCCGAATTTATCACCGAAGGGGCTAAGCGGTTTGGGTCGCAATGCATTGTCGTCGCGATCGATGCCAAACGGGTAAGCCAGGGGCGATGGCATATCTTTACCCACGGTGGGCGCAACGACACCGGAATCGATGCGATCGAGTGGGCACGTGAAGCGTACAACCGAGGAGCAGGGGAGTTGCTCGTTACGTCCATGGACGCAGATGGCACCAAGGCTGGATTTGACAACGAGCTCAATCGTCGCATAGGCGAAGTCGCCCCGATCCCCATCATCGCCAGCGGCGGTGCGGGAACGATGCAGCATATCGAAGAGGCGTTTACGCTCGGTCATGCCGATGCGGCTTTGGCGGCGTCGATCTTCCATTTTCGCGAAATCGACATTATGGAGCTCAAACACTACCTTCACGAGCACAATATCCCGGTGAGGCTGTGAGCATGTTCGTCTGTGCCGGAGAGAGCGAACAGTTTGACTTTGCGACCCCCATTGGGATCGGGCCGGTCGATGCTGCGATCAACCTGACCCGTTTGTGCCTGATGCAGCCGCCTGAGTTTTTGGTTTTTGTCGCAACAGCAGGGAGCTACGGACGCAAAGAGATCTTCGAGATCGTCGAATCCCGCACAGCGGCCAATATCGAGATCGGTTTTTTCGAAAACAAAAGCTACACCCCCATCGACAACGTCGTCTCGACTGCGGAGAATGTTTCACGTGAAACCATCGTCAACTCTTCGGCCTATATCACGACCGACCCCAACGCATCGGCGCAGTTTCTCGAGCACAATATCGATCTGGAAAACATGGAGTTTTATGCTGTGCTCAAAGTGGCCAAAGCGCTCAATATCCCAGCCGGAGGCGTTTTTATCGTGACCAACTATTGTGACGAGACCGCGCACGAGACATTTTTGCGCCACCACGATGAGGCCAAAAAGCGCCTGAGCGAATACATAAGGACACGCCATGGGTAAACCGACGATTCTCGATCACACCAAAGCCGAGCTTGCCGAAACGATCAAACCGGCGTTTCGCGCCAAACAGATATACGGCTGGCTCTATCACCAGCAGGTCGATCGGTTTGATGAGATGGTCAATCTGCCCAAGGCGATGCGAACCGAGCTTGAAGAGCGCTTTGCCATCTGCCCCCTGAAGATGTTGACCAAGCAAGTAAGCCGGGACGGAAGCATCAAATATCTGTTTGAACTGCATGATGGGCACACGATCGAAGTGGTGCTCCTGCTGATGCGCGAAGCGCAATACCACGAAGACGGCACGCTCAAACACCACCCCCGTTTTACCATCTGCGTTTCGTCGCAAGTGGGGTGTAAAGTCGGATGCGCCTTTTGCTTGACAGCCAAGGGGGGTTTCGTGCGCGATCTAAGTCCCGGTGAGATTGTCGCGCAGGTGCGTGCGATCCAAAAAGATATCGGTTTGCCTTCACACCATCGTGTCAACATCGTCTATATGGGGATGGGGGAGCCTCTGGACAATCTGGAGAACCTCGCACAAGCGATCCGTATCTTTTCCGACCCCGATGGCATGGCGATTTCGCCCCATCGTCAGACCGTCTCGACATCAGGTTTAAGCACCAAAATCGACAAGCTTGGCCGGATGGATCTGGGTGTCAACCTCGCCATTTCGCTTCACGCAGTCGATGACGATTTGCGTGAGCAACTCATGCCGATCAACAAAGCCTACAATATCGAATCGATTATGGAGGCGGTGCGTCGTTTTCCTGTCAACCTGCGTAAAAAAGTGATGTTCGAATACCTCGTGATCAAGGATGTCAACGACGACATCGGTGCCGCCAAAAAACTGCTCAAACTGCTCAACGGCATCAAAGCCAAAGTCAACCTGATCTATTTCAACCCCTATCCCGGTACCGATTTCAGGCGTCCAGACGAGAAGGATATGATCGCCTTTCAGGAGTATCTTCTCTCGCACGGACAGCTCTGCACCATACGCGAGTCCAAAGGTCTGGATATCTCGGCTGCTTGCGGACAACTCAGAGAACAAAACAAGGATACACAATCATGACATGGCT
>CAZWMZ010000270.1:0-1889 GCA_964634965.1 uncultured Nitratifractor sp.
GGCGTGGGCGTAGATATCCCCGCCATCGTACACCGCATCGACCCGCAACCACACCCCGCCCCACGATTGGGTTGGGTCGCTCAGGGCGTGTTCGAGCGCGTAGGCACCTCGATCCCCGATGGGGCCGGGGTGGTAAACAAAGGTTGGCCATCGATCGTAGATGCTTTCGGGTACATAGCGGGTCAGATAGGGGCAGAGGATCACATCACATGAGTCGGCTTCGATCTCGGCGAGCATCTGTTCGGGTGAAATCGCATAGACCACCCGCACCCGATCCCCTCGATCCAGCAATGCCGTATAGACCCCCTGCGAGAGGGAGTTGAACGTATCGACCAGCAGTACGATATCCATAAAAGCCTCAGCAGATGCGCGGGAGGAGTTCGCCTGTGGGCAGGTCAAGGAAACGTTTGGTGCCCCAGTCGGAGTTGAGGATGACCCGTCCGGGATACTGAGCCGTGACCGTTCCGATCAGCGCAGCCGTCTCGTGGGTCTGACGCAAGATCGCCAGTGCCGCTTCGGCCTGCTCGGCCGGAACGGCAGCGACAAAGGTACCTTCGTTGGCCAGATCGAGCGCCTCAAAGCCCAAAAACTCGCAAATCCCCTGTACCGCGTCGCTGACGGGGATATCGGCTTCGCGCAGTTCGATGCACACCTCGGAGGTTTTGGCCCATTCGTTGAGCACAGCTGAGACGCCGCCACGGGTCGCATCGCGCAACGCTACGGGGGTAATCCCGGCATCAAACAGGGCCTGCACCTGCGGATAGAGTGATGCCGAGTCGGTCACCAGTTCCGTCTCCAGCGCGATCTCTTCACGCGCGGCAAAGATCGTTGCTCCGTGCGCACCCACGTCACGGCTGACGAGAATAGCGTGTCCCTCTTGCACATTGTGTGCCGAGATGCCCGGATGGACGATGGTGCCGATGCCGGTGGTGTTGATAAAGAGCTTATCGACCGAGCCTTTGGGGACGACCTTGGTATCGCCGCTGACGATTTGTGCGCCGTTGCGTTCGAGCTCGTGCTTCATGCTGCGGACGATCCGCTCGAGTTGGCGAGTCTCAAAGCCCTCTTCGATGATGACCGAACAGGTCAGATACTGCGGGCGTGCGCCCATCATCGCCAGATCGTTGCACGTACCGCAGATGCTTAGTTTGCCGATATCGCCACCGGGGAAAAAGAGAGGCGAGACGGTGAACGAATCGGTCGTAAAGGCCAGCCGCCCTTCGTCGATAACGGCGGCATCTTCGCTTTGGTTGAGGATGTCGTTTTGGAAATGTTTGTAAAAGATGCTTCGAATCAGTTCGTTGTTCTCTTCGCCTCCGTTGCCGTGGGCGATGCCGATGATTTTATCCATAGTGCCTCCTCTCTATGTGGCGATCAGGTTGCCGTATTTGTAGTAGGCTGCGCATGCCCCTTCGGAGCTGACCATGCATGAGCCGATGGGTTTGTTGGGCTTGCACGCGGTACCAAAGACCGTACATTCGGGCGGCTTGGCGATCCCGCGCAGAATGTCGCCGCAGATGCAGAGGTGGTGATCCTCGATCTCGGCCATGGGGAGGATGTCGCGGTAGCGCACCTGCGCATCGAGATGGGCATACGCATCGCGTAGTTTGAGTCCGCTTTCGGGGACGTTGCCCAGTCCCCGCCAGCGAAAGAGATCGACCTTTTCAAAATAGGTATCGATGAGCTTTTGGGCGACGACATTGCCTGCGTGGGTGACGACCCGTTTGTACTGGATCTCCACTTCGCGCCGGTTTTCGAGGAACTGTCGAACGATCATGCCGACCCCCTCCATCACATCGACCGGCTCAAAGCCCGTGACGACGACCGGGCGGTCGTACTGCGCGGGAAAACGGTCGTAAATCTTCGATCCGGTAATGACGCTGACGTGG
>CAZWMZ010000271.1:0-8324 GCA_964634965.1 uncultured Nitratifractor sp.
AAAGAGTTTAAAGAGGTCGGTATGGCTGTTCTGTATGACAAAAACAGCCACTTCAAATACTATTGGACACAGGATTTTGGGACCAAAAAGTGAGCCCGCAGGCGGCCAGGAGATCGTGTAATCAAGGCCCCATATAAGAAAATGCCGATTGTCGAACAAAGTTGTGCTATAATACATCGCACAAAAATTACAAAGGAGTTATTCGATGGGAATATTTGATTCCATTTTGAAAAAACTGGGTTTTGGAGACGACGAAGCAGACAAAGCAGCCGGACAGGTCAATGTCAAAAATGAAGCTGAATCCGCCATGGAGGCAGCCGAAAACGAAGCGGCCGAGATCGCACAGGCAGCTGCCGAACCGTCCCCCGCTGTCTCAGAGGTAGATGTCGTCGCGCAACTCAATGCGATGGCCGATTCGCATCCGGAAAAGCTCGACTGGAAAGTCTCCATTGTCGATCTGATGAAATTGCTTGGGCTTGACAGCTCCTACAGCCACCGCAAAGAGTTGGCACGTGAGCTGGACTGCCCCGAAGAGTACATGCATGATTCGGCCAAAATGAACGTCTGGCTTCACAAGCAGGTGATGGTCAAACTCGCCGAAAACGGCGGCAACGTTCCTCAGGATCTGCTGGCCTGATCCACCCACAGCACCCCTGATCGACGGGGTGCACCACCGCTTTTCTTTTCTCCTTATATGTCAGGATTGTTTATCGTATTGCGTTTTGCGCCGAGGGTTTGGGTTTGAGTAAACTCGTACTGCTCCTCTGCCGGTCGAGATGACTCTTTGATCCGGAGAGGAACGTTTCGGGTCGATGGGCTATGGTATAATGCACTCAAAACAGCAGGAGCAACCATGTCGACGGCACGCCCACGTTCCATCAGTGCGATCTATGTGCGTGGATTTTTGGTTGTTGCGGCTATTGCGCTTGCGGTAACGATCATCGTGATCGTGATCGAGTATCACAACTTCAATGTGCGTGCTGAAACACTGCGCAAGCAGTATCTTCATGAGCAAAAAGAGCGCATACGGTTTGACACCGATCGCGTTTTGAGATACATTGCCAGCGAATACAGAGCCCACCATACGCGCATCAATGACGCAATGCTCCAGCGTCAAATTCTCAGCGCCATCGCCAAGCTGTATGGACGACCAGATGGTACGGGGTATATCTTTGTTTATAATTTTGATGGTGTCTGCCTGGGGGATCCGGTCCAGCCGCAGAACATTGGAAAAAACCTCTACCATTTCAGGGACCCAGATGGAGTACAGGTGATTCGGGAGCTGATAGAGGAGTCACGTCGACATGGTGGAGGCTTTGTTCGATACACATGGATCAAGCCTACTACCAAGGAACGAAGCCCCAAGATTTCGTACGCACGTGCATTTGAACCCTGGAGATGGATGGTGGGTACTGGAGTCTATCTGGATGAGGTCGACAGAGTCATTGCTGCACGTCGACGAAGTCTGGAGGAGCGCATGATCCGCAATCTGATCAAGCTGGCGCTGTTGTTGGTGCTCCTGTATGGCCTTGGGTTGGCAGGTATGCGAATAATCAATCGGACACTTCGGCGTGAAACGGAGAGTTTCGAACGTTTTTTCGCTCAAGCGGCACGCGAACATGTGCGGATCGATCCCAGACAGGTACGTCTGGAAGAGTTTCGGCAGCTTGCCGAACATGTCAATACTATGGTGGAAACCATCCATGAGCGCAAACAGCGTCTCAAGGCCATCAATGCATCCCTCGAAGAGCAGGTCGCGCGCCAAACAGCTCACCTGCGTGAACGCAACAAGCAATTGGCTCACGAAAAAGAGCTCAATGAAGCACTGGTTGTCGCGCAAGATCGCTTTATCCGCAGTGCCATTCACGAGATCAACACCCCACTGGCTGTGATCATGACCCATATCGATATCTATAAAATGCATCATGGAACCAATCGTTATCTAGCCAAAATCGAAGCAGGAGCCAAGATGATCGCTACGCTCTTTGACGACTTGAGCTATATGGTCAAACGTCAGCGATTTGAGTACACGCCCGCCTGGATTGATCTCTCTGAGATGGTGGCACAACGGATACGTTTTTTTGACGAAATTGCATCTGGAAACGGACACCGTATCCACGCAACCATTGCTCCGGATGTATTGATCTGGTTTAGTGATGTCTTGATGCAGAGAATCATTGATAACAACCTCTCCAATGCCATCAAGTATGCCCAGGAACACTCAACGATTGATGTTCGATTGCAGCGTCAAGGGTCTGATGCTGTTGTTTTGACGTTTATAAATCATTCGCGAGGTACACTGGACACGACGCAGATCTTTGATCCTTTTCATCGTGGCGAGAACAATTCACATACGGAACATGATGGTTTTGGGCTCGGATTGGCGATCGTGCGTCAGATTTGTGACGATAATGGTGTAGAGATTTCGGTCACATCGGATTCGAATATTACATCATTTTCTTATCTGTTTACACTTCGGGAGGATTTGGATGCGCATACTGCTGCTTGAAGATGAGCGGATGCTCAACGAGGCAATTCGAGAATATCTCGAAGCCAATGCATTTGTTGTCGATGCATTCGAGGATGGCCGTGTGGCTTTGGAGGCGATTGATGGGTATACCTATGATCTGTTTGTGCTCGATATCAATACGCCCGGCATCGATGGACTGAGCCTGCTGGAACAACTCCAGGAGAAGCGCATCTATGTTCCGACCATCTTTATCAGTGCTATTACACAGATCGAACAGATTACAAAAGCATATGAACTGGGCTGCTTTGATTATCTAAAAAAGCCATTTCATCTCAAAGAATTGCTCTTGCACATTGAGCGTCTTCTCAGGGCTGCTGATATCCATCCCAAAAGTCTTGTGCGATTGAGTGCGATGTACACTTATGATTTGCGACGACGTGTCCTGCTCTTCAACGGTGCCGACCAACCCCTTACGCGCAAACAGGGCCAGATTATCGATCTGCTCGCTTCGCACATTGGTCGTATCGTCGATTTTGATCTGCTGCGGCATGCAGTTTGGGAGGATCAGCATGTTGACAATGCGACCATACGTGCTGAAATGCATCGAACCCGCCAAGTATTTCGTGAAGATCTTATTGAGAGCATCAAAGGGGTTGGTTATCGCCTTAAGCGCACCGTCACCTCTCTGTGAATAATACATTGGCGATTGCCCGGCCCGTTCAGGATCAGCCTTGTGCAAACAATAGCTTTCGGTGCTGTGAGTAGAATCTGTTTTTAGAGATACCTTTTGCACAAATTCCTTGAATACGAACATGGTACGCATTTAAAGCATGCTGTTTCGGGATGTGGGCCTGTTGTCACTTTTCTGGACAGTGGCTGCTTTGCCCGGTCTTAAAATGCTTCATGCTATGGTCTTGCTATGTTAATCATCTATAATCAAGCGTGTACAGCAGTTTTGTACCGGGTAATACAATCACAAGGAGGACCCATGACTGAAGAGAAAGCGCAAGCGTATTGGCGCGAAAACATATCGACGATACTCAAGTTGCTCGTCGTATGGTTTCTGGTCTCATATGGAGCTGGAATTTTGCTGATCAATCAGCTCAATACCATCGAAATCAGTGGTGTCAAGCTGGGATTCTGGTTTGCACAACAAGGATCGATTTATGTGTTTGTGATCTTGATTTTTGTTTACGTCAAGATGATGAATCGAATCGATGAGAAATACGACGTTCACGAGTAGGGGAGGCAGTGATGGATTTACAAACACTCATATATCTGTTTGTGGGGCTTTCGTTTGCCCTCTATATCGGTATTGCGATCTGGTCCAAAGCAGCCAGTACGCGGGATTTTTATGTTGCTGGAGGTGGTGTGCACCCGATCGCTAATGGCATGGCGACAGCTGCCGACTGGATGTCGGCCGCTTCGTTTATTTCGCTGGCAGGCCTGATTGCATACAAAGGAAGCGATGGGGGAGCCTATCTGATGGGCTGGACGGGTGGATACGTATTGCTGGCACTGCTGCTGGCTCCGTATTTGCGAAAGTTTGGTAAATTTACCGTACCGGATTTCGTTGGAGACCGCTACTACTCCAACCTGGCTCGTACGGTTGCTGTGATCGCGGTCATTTTTGTCTCCTTTACCTATGTAGCGGGCCAGATGCGTGGCGTAGGGATTGTCTTCAGTCGCTTTTTGCAGGTCGATGTCAATACCGGAGTTATCATTGGTATGGTCATAGTCTTTATCTATGCGGTGCTTGGCGGCATGAAAGGGATCACCTATACGCAGGTTGCTCAATACATGGTGATGATCATTGCCTATTTGATACCGGCGATTTTTCTTTCTCTAATGGTGACGGACAACTTTTTTCCGCAGCTGGGTATTTTTGCCAAAACTACGTTTGCATTCAATGATGGGGTGCGGGAGATACCAGCTGGAACCTATCTGATGCATGCACTCGATCAGTCACTAACCGACCTGGGCTTTAAAGCCTATACACAACCAGGAAATCTGTGGAACATGTTTATGCTTACGGTTGCGCTGATGGTTGGTACGGCAGGATTGCCACATGTGATCGTGCGCTTTTTTACTGTCCCCAAGGTCAAAGATGCTCGTATCTCAGCTGGCTACGCGTTGCTCTTCATTGCGATTTTGTATACGACGGTTGCTTCGGTTGCCGCCTTTTCGCGCGTCAATATCATCGATCGTGTACAAAATGTCGAATACAAAACCTGGGTAACCGAAGGAGTCAAAAAGGCTGACGGACGGGAAAACCATGGATCGTGGTTTAAGACCTGGGAAAATGGGTCGCTTCTGGCCTGGAATGATCGTAACGGCGACGGAAAGATCCAATACGCTGCCGGCAAAGCATTTGATGACAAAAAGGGCAAACCCCATTTTGACCAGACAAAAACCGCTCCGGATGGTCATCGCCTGACCACCAATGCTCTGCCTCCCAAAGGAGCCAAACCGTTTGATAACGAGGTCTATATCGATCGCGATATCATTGTGCTGGCTAATCCGGAGATTGCCAATTTGCCCAACTGGGTGATTGCGCTTATCGCAGCGGGTGGTCTGGCGGCTGCCCTCTCAACTGCGGCGGGCCTGCTGCTGGTAATCAGCTCATCGATTTCGCACGATCTGCTGGGTAAAGTCATGTTTAATGATCCCAAAACAGGACAATCACGCTTGAGTGAAAAGAGCGAACTCCTCGCAGCGCGACTGGCAGCAGTAGCGGCCATTGTGGTGGCAGGGTATCTTGGGATCAATCCGCCTGGCTTTGTTGCACAAGTTGTTGCTTTTGCGTTTGGTCTGGCGGCAGCCAGCTTTTTCCCTACCATCATCCTGGGTATTTTTGACAAACGCATGAACAAAGCCGGCGCTATAGCCGGCATCTTGACAGGATTGATTTTTACGTTTGGTTATATTGTTTACTTTGTCTTTATGGGGGGAGAAAAGGCGGATTATCTCTTTGGTATCGCCCCAACAGGCATTGGTACACTGGGGATGGTATTGCACTTTGTTGTTGCACTGATTGTTTCGCGCATGACGACACCGCCACCGCAGCATATTCAGGAGATGGTCGAAAACATCCGTATTCCACGTGGCGCGGGCGATGCCCATGCTCATTAAGATTGCTTCGGGGACAGCGTCCCCGGATGCCAGGGAGATCGCGATTGAGTTTTGAGGATCAAAAAGCATTTTTGCGAGATATTTGTCCCTTTTGTGAACTGAGTGATGATCAGCTTGATCGTGTGATTGAGCAGATCGAAATCGGATTTTACTCTCAAGGGAGCACCTTGATCGCCATGGGCGCTTCAACGGATCGTCTCTATCTGGTGATTAAGGGCGAAGTCAGCGCATACGATGCGCATGAAACACTGATTCGTGTTTATCATGCCAAAGAGGGGTTTGACAGCGATGCTCTGATCGAGGGTGCTTCCAGTTTGCGTTACGAAGTGGATGAGGATCTTATCTGCTACGAATTGTCTGCAAAAGGTTTTATGCATCTGTTTGAAACCAGTGAGCCGTTTCGACGGTTTTATCTTATGGATATGGTCGATCGGATCAATTACCTTAAAAAGCATGAAACCCAATCAGATCTCAGCACGTTTATGGTTGCGCGTGTATCCGATACATATCTGCATGATCCCCTCATTGTTTCCGAAGAGACCCCTGTTATTGAAGCCCTCAAGCGTTCGGTTCAGGCACGGAGCTCATCCGTCGTGGTGGATGGCAAAGATGGCTATGGGATTGTGACCGACAGTGATATAAAAAATATGTTGGTTGATGATACGCTGCGCCTCCATGCTCCTGTTGCTTCAATTGCGCATTTTCCGCTGATATCAGTGGAGGAGGAGGATTTCTTGTTCAATGTCTATCTGCAATTGATCCAGCGCAACATCAAACGAGTCGGAGTGCTTCGGAAGGGCGAACTTGTCGGAATGCTAGAGCAGATCGATGTGTTGAGTTATTTCGCCAATCATTCGCACCTTGCGACGGTCAAGATCGAAAAGGCAAAAACAATCGAAGCATTACGCGATGCCAGCCTGGACTATCTCAATATCATACGCAAACTCAATGCTCAGGGGGTTAAAGCCCGCTACATTGCTAAACTCATTTCGGAGATCAACCGCAAGCTTTTTTTACGTCTTTTTGAGATGATTGTGCCCAGGACACTGCAACAAGATTGTGCCTTGATTGTCATGGGGAGCGAAGGGCGTGGTGAGCAGATTGTGCGTACCGATCAAGACAATGGTTTGATCGTGCGCGACGGAGTAGATGTCGCACAATATCGCTCCCACATGCAGAAATTGAGCGAAACATTGATCACGTTTGGGTATCCTCCATGTCCCGGTGAAATCATGGTCTCCAATCCCTACTGGGCCAAATCCTACCGTGATTACCAGGAGCAGATCGACCGTTGGATTGACGTTCCCGATATGGATCACTTTATGGAATTTTCAATCTTTTTTGACGCGCAGTGCGTTGCCGGTGATGCCACGTTGCTCTCGGGACTGAAAACACACATCCGAATGCGTTTGCGGCGCGACAACGATCTTTATATGGCTCGTTTTGCGCAATTGGCGATGCTGTTTGAAACGCCGGCAGGGTTTTTCAGTGCCTTGTTTCACCGTGATCGATACATAGACTTGAAAAAGGCGGGCATTTTCCCATTGGTACAGGGCGTGCGGGCTTTAGCATTGCGATACGACATTGAAGAACTCTCCACCATTGAACGCATCAAGCATCTTGCCGAAATGGATGTCATCAAAAAGGGGCAAGCAAAAGAGTTAGTGGAGGCGTTTGATGTGTTGTTTTATCTGCGTTTGACGCAGCAGCTTGAGGCGCTGGCACGTAATCAAAATGCTACCAACGAAGTTGCAACTGATCGTCTAAGCAAGATCCAGCGCGATCTACTCAAGGACAGCTTGCAGATCGTCGAGCAGTTTAAACACTTTATTGTGCGTCACTTTAGGCTGGAGCATCTGGGATGATTGAACGATGGAAGCACTACTGGAATCGTCGCCAACTTCGCAACCAGGCATATGCATATCTGTTTGAGCCTTGCAGGCAGGATGAGGTGGTGGTTTTGGACACCGAAACGACCGGCCTGAATCCCAGACGTGATGCTATTCTCTCGGTGGGTGCAGTCGTAATAAAGGATGGAAAAATTCAGATCAATCATGCGTTTGAGCGCCTGGTGCGGCCTGAGCGTGATATCAGCGAAGAGAGTATCAAAATCCATCGCCTGCGTTCCTGCGATCTGGCACAGGCCGAATCGGCAGAGACGGTGATACAAGACCTGTTGGCTTTTATCAAAAATCGCCCGATTGTTGGGTATTATATTCGTTTTGATCATGCGATTGTGAGCCGCTATACTCGATCACTGATTGGCGTCTCTCTTCCCAATCCCATGATTGAACTTTCGTCCATGTATTATCGACGCTTCCGGAAGCATTCTGCCTACGAAATGGTTGATCTAAAATTTGATACAATGATGCAGACCCTTGGGATACCCATGCTGGGTAAACACGATGCCCTCAACGACGCATTGATGTCGGCCATGATGTATCTCAAGCTCAAAAGTATGCCCGAATACAAAGGGGCGTATGCATAAGCACGATAGATTCGGTTGCATCAGGATGCAACCGAATGTGTCATGCGCAACACACAACTTCAACCCAAAAGGAGATACCATGCAATCTGAGCTGTTTCACCCCCATCAGGAGCGTTTTCCGCACGCACGCATACCGGATATGGAGCGCTACTGGCAGTTGCAAAAAGAGGCCGACGAGGATTATGAAGGATTCTGGAAGCGCTATGCCGATGCCAAGATCGACTGGCTCAAGCC
>CAZWMZ010000272.1:0-3546 GCA_964634965.1 uncultured Nitratifractor sp.
AATCCATAATCCGGTCAAAAATAAACGACCCGTTCTTATCCAGCAGGGACGGGCCGATCACGCCGTTGGCATAGTCATCGTGACACGGCGAACACCGTACGATGTAGTCCATACTCAGGCGCTTGATCATCATCGTGATGCGCACCCGTTCGTAGGGCGATTTGATGTTCAAATAGGCATCGATGGTGGTGCGGGTTTTGGTATCTTCACTGTTGTATTGCGAGGCGTTCTTCTCTTTGTTGTACGAGTAATAAAACTGCCCGCTGTTTGCTTTGGACTTCTCTTTTTTGACCGTCGTATCGACCGCTCCTGCGGTGACTTTGATCGCCGGCGCTTCGGAAGATGCCACACTGGGCGGAGCCGTTTGGGTCGTATCGTCGCTGCTGCAGCCGCCAACGATCAGTGCACCGACCAGGGGTGCAATTAGGGTTTTAAGACGCATGGTTTTTTCCTTTGGCGTAGATGTCATCGTAAGTCGCGCGCGGAACGATCTGCAACACTTCGGTGGGGCACACCTCGACGCACACGCCGCATCCTACGCATGCTTCGCGGATCTCGGGGATCATGCCACCGTTTTTGGCCACCATACCGATTGCTGTACTCGGATCGGGGTGAAATGGACACAAATCGGCACAGAGTGTGCACTGTTTGTCTCCGCCTCGGAAGGCATCGAGTTTTTCGAGCACCTGTTTTTGCAGATCCTCTTTTTCGCTCTCGTCGCCTCGACGAATCACTTTGTGTGCGGTCTGCTCAGCCGCACTGAGGATTTTGGTATGCTCATACATGCGATCGATCGCACGTTGAGGGACAGGTGTATTGTGCAGCGCCAAACAAGCATCTTCTTTGACGATGACCGCCATCCCCATATGCACTTTTTCGATCTCATCATTCTCATGATCGAGTGCACCGGTGGGGCAGGCCAGGATGCACGGAAACGCTTCACACAGATAGCAGCCGCGCTGCGTCGGATCGATGTAGGCCATCCCCACGCTCGCACCCCCTTCGATGTCTTCGAGCAGAATGCTGTCGTAGGGGCACACCTGCAGGCATTGGCCGCATTTGATGCACATCTTGAGGTAATCGGCTTCGGGTACAGCTCCGGGTGGCCGCAGCAACGGCTCCTCGGCGACCAGTTTGGGCGCGGCGTAGATGCCAGCAGCCGCAGCCATACCCAGTACGCCCAGACCGGTAGCCTGTTTCATAAAATCGCGCCGTTTTTTCTCTTGGGGTGTCATTGGATCTTTCCCTCCATGGTTTTGGGATGCAGGTCGGTGACGAGTCGTGTCGGCTCCGAAAGCGGAGCCAGTCGAGCCAGAAAATTGAGCACACTGATGACCGGCGAGCCGTAAAAGAACTTGACGTTGGGGTTGAGCATCCAGACTTTGTCGGCATATGAGTAGAGATGATAGGGTGTGTCACCCACGCCATCGCCGTCCCGATCAAACCCCTCGTACCGCTCCCAGTAGTTGCCGTCCCAGCTGTTTTGCTCCACTTTGGTGTTGTACGAATCATTCACGACCGTTTCGATGTTGCCCTTGAGGATATTGTCCCGGAAGACGTTGGCGATACTGAGCGAATGGAAATGCACCCCTTCGCTGTTGTACAGGATCGCGTTACCCACAATCGTGTTGTTGGTATCGGGCTGAAACGGTGAACGATCGATGTAGAGACCGCGGGCGTTGTAGAGGATCTTGTTGCGCTTGATGACAAAGTTGCTCGCATCTTTGAGTCCGATCCCCAATCCGGTGGTTCCGAGTGAATTGCGCACAACATTGTCGGTCGCGATCGTATCGCGTGAATACATGAAAAAGATCCCTACGCTGTTGTGGACGTAGGTGTTGTGGTGGACGTAATTTCTCCCCGCATACATGAAATGGAGCGAATAGCGTCCGTATTCACCGTAGTTGTTCGTGATGTAGTTGCCGTGGCTGTACCAGACGACAAAATCGCGCGAATGGGTCAGGTAGTTGTGATCGAGAATGTTGTCGTTGGAGTACCACAGCCGTACCCCGTCGCCGCGCATGCCAAGCGAAAAGGGCTTGGAGTTGATCCAGTTGTCGCTGATGTTGCTCTCGCTGACCTGCTCGAGGTTGATCCCAAAAAGGCAATTCTCGATCCGGTTGTGTGTCAAGGCAATATGATCACTCTGGCGTGCATCGATTCCACTGTCGAGTCGTTCATGTTGCGCGCCGCTGTTGCGGATGGTGAGACGGGTGAGCGTCACGAACGGACTGCGGATACGTACGACCGTGCCGTTGCCCTCTCCCTCGATGATCGCTTTTTGGTTCCGGCCGTCTATGATGAGCGGCTTGTCGATCACAATGTTGCCGCGATAGATGCCCGCAGGCAACTCCAGGCGTGCACCTGCAGGTGCGTGGTCGATCGCTTCCTGCAGAGACTGACCCACTGCCCATGCACCCAACAGTGTCCAAAAAAGCAGACCCATTTGTTTCAACAGTGATCCTTGTGCAGAGACGCAGCGCCGACAATGGCGCTTATGCATCTGCCGTTTTCATCGCTTTGTTGCGCGAGACGATCGCCAGCAGACTCAACACCGCAATGGCGATCAAGAGCCAAAACCCAGTCGTCGGGTATGAATGGGTTGTAAATTGTGCGACCTTGCCATCGCCAAAGACCGTCGGCATAAACGGTTTGATCTTGAACGCTCCCCACGCGTGCATGTGGTGCCCAAACCAGTAGAGCCAGTACGAATAAAAGCCCACAAACACCAGTGGCAACACGACAGGAATCAACATCAGCCAGTTCAGCAGACGGTTGTTGTAGAGGATAAAGAGCACAAACAACACCGCCACCCACACCAGAGCATACGGAGCAATCATGCGCAGATACGGCGCGCCCCGCTCCATCGGATCCATGCCGATAAAGTGGTTGATCGTTTCCATCTCATGCACATCGCCGCTGAATCCATCAAAGTGATAATAGACCGGAATGCCGTTGGGAAACGACTCTTTGGGATAGTTGGGTGCCTCGAGTGCCACGTACCAGATGGGAGCCGTAGCGACCGAGAGTTCGCCATTGTTTTCAATCATTTTAGCCAGATTGCCTGCTGAGCCTTTGGGGGTGTCGGGACTGACATAGCGTCCTTTTTGGTAAAAATCCCACGCCTTGTAGGTCAGCGAAGAGAGCTTATCCTCTTTGCCCACGCGTACCAATTCTACCACGTTGTGTGTCAAGACAGCCGGAACAACAAAAAAGTAGAGCAACAGCCCCAGTGCCAGCAGAGCAAAAATGCGCGATTTGGTCAACGAACGATTCACGGTGTTCTCCTTTTTGATCTTGGGGCAGACAGAGTCGACCCCCTGTTTTACGAGGTGCCCTTTTTAATCGGAATGATTGTACATCAATCCCCCCTGCTGTGTATTGATGCGTATCAATAATCACTATCACCTCAGCAGGGATGCAGCAAATACAAAGCGCTTCCTTAACCCAAATCTCGAAACAGATCACACTAAACAAACGAAAGCTTTTGTCTGTGCAAGGTAGACCTTTGTTGGATTGCCCGAAGCCAAGCCGAAAAGGTCTAAC
>CAZWMZ010000273.1:0-4001 GCA_964634965.1 uncultured Nitratifractor sp.
GAGCGCGAGACGATCCCCGTGACCGATACGCTGCGATACGACATCAAGAACGGTGCCTTGCTGGAGGGAGAGAGGGTTGTGCAACTCGGTGTCAAAGAGGGAAAACTGCTCAAACTGTTTATCAAACATTCCGACGAGGTGATTGCCCATGAGCGCATCTACAAAGCCGTGTGGGATTACGACGAAGACCCCAGCGATACGAGCTTGCGCACCTACATCAAAAACCTGCGCAAACTGATCGGAAAGGATCGCATTGTCAGTATCAAAAAGCAGGGATACAAATACCTATCTACGCTCTGAGCGCACCAGTTTTTATCGATTTTTGATCCTCTACGCACTGCTGGTGGCCCTGCTGGTGGGTGCAGGGGGGTATCTCTACTACCAATCGCAGGAGAAACTGGCTTTTTCTGCCTATCGGATTCAGCTCATGGAATATGCCGCCGAGCAGACCCGTCGATTGCGGTATGTGCATGAGCACTTTCCGGCGGTCTCCCTCTATCCGGTGGACGAGCGGTTTGAGAGTGCGATATGGGATCTGGAGTACACCCAGATCTTTTCAACACTGCACCACCAGCGGGTGCATCTGGACGAAGAGATTTATCGCACCGGCGATCGAATTCACCTCATTAAAATCCTCGATACATACTATCTGGGGGCAAAATATCTGGTCATTGAAGTGCCTGAAGAGTCAGAGTGGCAGATACAGGTGTGGCGAACACTGGCTGTGTATGGGGGAGTTGGATTTGTAATTCTCATGGGATTTGGATGGTTGTTGGCGCGCCTGTTTGTTCGACCGATGCGCCGATCGATCTTGTTGCTGGATCGGTTTATACGTGATACGACGCATGAGCTCAATACTCCCCTGAGCACCATGCTGGCCAATATCGAGACGATGGAGCCGGAACATCTCAGTCCGGCCAACGCACGACGTCTGCGCCGGATCGATGCAGCAGCGCGCACGGTCTCGACGCTTTACGAAGATCTCAAATTTGTCACCCTTGAGTCGGGCAAAACACCCGAAGACGTTCCGATCGATATGGCGGTACTTGTGGAGGGGCGTCTGGAGTATTTTTCGGTTTTGATTGAATCGAAGCAGCTGCAACTGCAGACCGATCTGGTGCCAGCCTCTGTCGTGGCCGATCGACGGCTGATTGAACGGGTCGTGGACAATCTCCTCTCCAACGCGATCAAATACAACCGCCGGGGCGGTGCCATTCGTGTTCGGGTGCGTCCAGACGAGCTGGTTGTTGCCGATACTGGCGTAGGGATAGCGCCGGAAGATATGCCGCGTATCTTTGATCGTTACGCGCGCTTCAACGAAAGCGAGGGGGGTTTTGGGATTGGGCTGAGCATCGTACGGCGGATCGTGGATCATTACGGTATGTCTATCCATGTAGCGTCCGAACCCGGCCGGGGAACCACCATGACACTCCGGTGGCGTCCAACGGAATGAGTTTATAGAGGGAGATAAGAGATGAAACGTATCCTGATCGCAACGGTGCTGATGTGGAGCGTGTTTGCGCATGCCGAGGAGCTGTTTGACCGTGCGTGTGTTGCGTGCCATGTGCGCGAAAAGGTCTCGCTGCGCAAAGCCTTTATGAATGCTCTGCTGGTGTATGGAGGCCGAGAGAACATGCAGGCGGGATTGCGCTATTTTTTCCGTCATCCGCGTCGCGACAGCTCTGTCATGAGTGAAGCCTTTTTGGATCAACATGGCGTCAAAGCACCGCTGGATCTAAACGATACGGTCCTGGACCAGGCGCTCAAACAGTATTGGGAGCGATACAAAGTGATCGGAAATCTGCACTGAATGCGATCGTTTTCACGATAAATTCACAATTGCATGCTATAATACGCCGTACCTAAAATACAAGGAGTTCAAATGAAAAAAGTTGCATTGGCATTGATTTTTGCCGGAACATCACTCGCCATGGCTGACGGAGCGGCTCTGTTCGCTAAGTGTGCCGGTTGTCACGGTGCCGACGGTAAAACCAAAGCCCTCGGAAAATCCGATCCGATCGCTGGTATGGCCGCTGACGCTGTCGTCAAAGACCTCGAAGGTTACAAAGCCGGCACCCTCAACAAGCACGGGATGGGTGGCGTGATGAAAGGTCAAGCCAACATGAGCCCTGAGGATATGAAAGCCGTCGCTGAGTACATCGCTACACTCGGCAAGTAATCTCCTCTCTTTGCACACCGCTTCCGGGCGGTGTTGCACCTTTTCTTATACTTCTTTGCTCGTACTTCCTCTCAACCCTTTCGCAATTTTTCATTGACATTTCTGCGCTATAATAGTAACCATCTGATCAAAAGGAGGCGACCTCTTTGTTGACTTTTTTGAACGAGACCGTTGTCTGGTGGCACTGGATAGTGGGTGGATTGGTGCTGGTGATTCTCGAGCTGAATGTGGGAACGTTTTTGTTTCTCGGACTGGGGCTGGCAGCTGCGATTGTGGGTGTGATGGCCTATCTGTTTGAGACCACTTTCCTCGTCGAGCTGTTGACGTGGACGGCCTTTTCGATCCTCGTTTTGGCCTCGTGGATGCGATGGTTTCGAGAGCCTGCACGGATCTCGGCGGGTCAGTCCGATCAGGGTCTGGATGTCAAAGGAACGGTCTCGGAGCCGATCGAGCCCCATCGGCGTGGCAAGGTTGTTTTGGATGCACCGGTGCTGGGCAGCACCGTCTGGCACGCGTCGTCCGGTACGTCTGTTCCCAAAGGAGCACGGGTGCGGATCGTAGAGGTTCATGGACAATGGATCGATGTCACACCCATCGAGGAGAAGGAGAAGTAGATGGAAAATTTTCAGAGTATAAGCGGATTTTTAAATGTAGCGGGGGTTTTGGCTCTGCTGGTGATCGTCACGCTCTACAAGGGGATCAAGATCGTCCCACAGGGCGAAGAGTGGATCGTGGAGCGTCTGGGGCGCTTCAAGCGTACCTTGCGTCCGGGGCTCAATCTCATCGTCCCCTATATCGACTCGATTCGTGAGAAGATCAGCACGCGTGATATCATCCTCGACATCCCCCAGCAGGAGGTGATCACCAAAGACAACGCCGTGATCCTCACCAATGCCGTGACCTTCTTGCGTGTGACCAAGCCAGAGAATGCCCTGTACGGGGTGGAGAATTTTCGTCTGGCGATTCAGCAGCTGGTGATGACGACGCTGCGTTCGATCCTCGGTGAAATGTCGCTCGATGAAGCCCTCTCCAACCGCGAACATATCAAGGCCAAGCTCAAAGACCAAATCCTCGAGGACGTTGCCGACTGGGGTGTCACGGTCAAATCGGTCGAGATCCAGGACATCAATCCCAGCCCCTCGATGCAAAAAGCGATGGAGCAGCAAGCCGCCGCCGAGCGTGAACGTCGCGCCGTCGAGACGATGGCCGAGGGGAAGAAAAACGCCGCCATCCTCGAAGCCGACGGCAAGCTCGCCGCCGCCGAGCGCGAAGCCAAAGCCCAGGTCGCCCTGGCCAACGCCTCAGCCGAAGCGATCCGCCTCATCAGCGAAAACATCCAGGACAAGGAGCTTCCCGCAATGTTCCTCCTCGGAGACCGCTACATCAATTCGCTCGAAAAGATCAGCGAAAGCACCAACGGCAAGTTTGTCATCTATCCCGCCGACCTGCAAGGGGCGATCAAGGGGATGCTCGGTAACGTCTTCAAGAAATAAGCGCATCTCAAAAATAGCTCATGTCCACAAGGGCTTTGCCACTCTTTGGGCATCGAGATCTTGTGCATGGACTACTATTTGGTCAATGATCAAGAGGATTTTAAAGGTATTTTCACCTCAAAAGCAGGAGATTTTACTTTGGAAAATAAATATGTTTTCGAAATAGGTGGGTCAAAAAAGAGCTTTAAACAGATAAAAGATGTGGAAAACTCCTTTGTGGCAGCAGACGATATCGAGATAGGTTTTGGGGCGAAAATCCCGCTTTGGTTGTTTGGGTTTTTGTATTGATGATCGCTGGATTTGGCATGGTCGATCCGAGAGTTGATCGA
>CAZWMZ010000274.1:0-5529 GCA_964634965.1 uncultured Nitratifractor sp.
CCATGTTGGCTATAATGACACAGATTCCCGCCTCATGTTGGTTTCAGGTATCTGACTGAGACGCAAGATCCCCCAAACAAGGAGTCCCCATGCTGTTGCGCCATACTGTTACCCTGGGAGCCATCGCGCTGTTGCTGCTCAGCGGATGCAGTGATCGTACACCGTCCGATGAAGATTTTGTCTCCAAAAGTCTCCAGGAGGTTGCACGTCACCCGGCAACCGTATCAACAATCGCATCTACATCGACAGCAACAACCCGTGCATCCGGCTCAACTGCACACGCCACAGCTGCATCTGCATCCCATCGATCCGCTACCACCATGCCGCCTACGGGCATCGAAATCTCCAATGAACGTATCGTGATCGATACCCGTCAGGCACGTCAATTTCTTGAAAAACTGACCCAAAAGTTTGACAACAACCTCAAGCGCATCGAACACGATCTCAAGCAAAACCGCCTCAAAACCCAAAATCCCACCGGTATCATCGTCACCGAAGATCGCATCGAAGTCGATCTAAACCAAACCGAACGGTTCATGGAACAGTGGGTCAACAGTATGGAAAAGATCGGACGCGAACTTGACAGCGTGTTCAAACAACTCGATCAATCATTGCAATAAGAACGTTCGATCAGGAAGAGAAGCAAGCAGGGGAGGGTGTGTTTGCGGGGCGACCCGCAAACATAATAGATACTATTTGGCCAACGCTTTTTTGGCCGCTTCGGCAATTTGAGTGAAGCTCTCAGGAGCATTCATTGCCATGTCGGCGAGGATCTTGCGATCCAGCTCGATGTTGGCAAGCTTGAGGCCGTGCATAAAGCGCGAATAGTTCAGGTCGTTCAGACGCGCAGCGGCGTTGATACGAATGATCCAGAGCTTGCGGAAATCCCGCTTGCGCTGGCGTCGATCTCGATAGGCATAGACCAGTGAGCGCTCGAGCTGCTCTTTGGCTTTGCGAAAGTGTTTGCGGCGGCCGCTGTAAAAACCGCGCGCTTGTTTCATCAATTTTTTATGACGTCGATGACGTACAAATCCGTTTTTAACTCTCATCTGTTTTTTCCTTTACCGTGTTTCGTTATCGAAAGTAGGTGTCGAGCATTCTCTCTGCCCGAACTTGCCCCTGATCGGGGGGATCGGTTAACAACTGCCTGTTCAGGCGATCATCTCTTTGATGCGTTTGGCATCGGCCTGGTCGACATATTTGGGGCTGCGCATCTGACGATGATGCTTGCCGTCGACTTTGGTCAGAATGTGGCTGCGAAACGCAGTGCCGCGCTTGATCTTGCCACTCTTTTTGACCTTGAAGCGCTTGACGGCGCCCTTGACGCTTTTCATTTTGGGCATGGTCGGTCTCCTTTCGCAAAATATCCCTATCGAGAAGGGACGCGTATTATACCGAGATTGAATTAAAACGGGGTATAATGGCGTTCATCTATCTCAGGAGATGCGCCGATGGAAACCCTGCCGTTGATCGATGATTTTCGTGCCATCGTAAGAGACAAACGCCCCCTCATCGACACGCGCGCACCCATTGAGTATGCCAAAGGGTCGTTCCCCGGCGCAGTCAACCTGCCACTGATGGACGACGAGGAGCGTGCCCGGGTCGGCACCACGTACAAGCAGCAGGGCAATGCAGCAGCCATCGCACTGGGGCATCGACTCGTCAGCGGCGACATCAAAACCGCTCGCATTCAGGCCTGGATCGATTTTGTCACGCAGCATTCCGATGCGGTTCTTTTTTGCTGGCGGGGCGGTCAGCGTTCGCAGATCGTGCAGGAGTGGCTCCACGAAGCGGGTCACACCGTGCCCCGCCTGCGAGGAGGGTACAAAGCCTTTCGTTCTTTTCTCATCGACGAGAGCGTGCGGCTGGCTCAGACCAAAGAGACTCTCGTCCTCGGCGGTCGCACCGGATCGGGCAAGACCCTTTTGCTTCATCGATTGGAAAATGCCATCGATCTGGAGAAACTGGCCAACCACCGAGGTTCGTCATTCGGACGATACGCCACACCTCAGCCTGCACAAATTGCCTTTGAAAATGCGCTGGCCTATGCGCAGATCACACACGATGTCGCCGGACACCGCCGCCTCATCCTTGAGGATGAGAGCCGCAACATCGGCCATCGCTACATACCTCCTGCCCTGTTCGAGATCTGGCAGAACGCTCCGGTGGCGATCGTTGAGGTGCCGCTGGAACGGCGAATCGCAATCACGTTTGAGGAGTATGTCATACGCGCTCAAGCTGACTACGATCATGCTTACACAGACGGCGCAACACCGTATCCCTGGATCGAAGTGATGCGCCACAACCTCACCCGCATTCGTAAACGACTCGGGGACGAACGCTATCGGCGCCTGTCGGCATTGCTCGAAACCGCCTGGGATCATCAACTGCACACCGGTGACCCTGCACGGCACCGGGACTGGATCGAACCGCTCCTGCGAGAATATTACGATCCGATGTACGACTACCAGCTCGAACGCAAAACCGAGCGCATCGTTTTTCGAGGTGACGAGCAAGCTGTGATGGAATTTTTACTCGAGGAGAATGCGTGACCGATCCCTACCTCATCGCCTTTTTGCTCATCGTTGGCATCGGCAGCGTCACTGCGTATGGGCTCTACCTGCGCGAAAAACACGAACATCTGCGTGCCATCGAATCGGGCATCTGCCCCAAATGCGGCCAAAAGAGTATTGAGCTGACCGACCAACGCAGCGCCGGATGCGGATCCAAAAACCTCTCATTTCGCTGCACGGCGTGCGGGTATGAGAACAGTTTTCATGTTTAATACGAGTGCAGGGGAGTCAAGCGATCATGGTCGCTTGTATGCCGTTCTTCTCTTTCGGTTGCATCACAGAAAAGAGTCGTCTTGTCATGATCAGATGCCCCTCTCTTCCTGGGGATGTTGTATCTCCTTTTGTCCTGTTTGTGGAACAAAAGGAGAGTAGTGTTTTGGGAGGTGATGCGTGGGAGGCTAGTTCTTTTTCGTTTCGCCTTTGGGGGTGACGTACATGTTGATATAACGTCCTTCCTGATGGGCGTCTTTTTCGAGATTGCCGTAGGGTTCGATCATCGGCCAGACGCGCCGCAATACATCGACACCCCATTCGGGGTTGGCCATCTCGCGTCCGCGTAAAAAGACGCGCAGCTTGACGTGCTTGCCCTTTTCGAGAAACTCTATGGCATGTTTGACCTTGTAGGCGATATCGTTTTCAGCAATTTTAACGGAGAATTTGACCTCTTTGACCTCGATCTTTTTTTGATTTTTTCGGGCCTCTTTTTTCTTCTTTTCCAGCTGATATTTGTGTTTGCCATAATCCATGATTTTGGCAACGGGTGGCTTGGCATCGGGTGACATAAGGACCAAGTCCAATCCCCGCTCTTCGGCGATGTGCAACGCCTCGTCCCGATCGAGGATGCCGAATTGCTCACCATCCTCTCCGATTACGCGCAGTTCACGTGCACGGATACGATCGTTCATGATCGTATCGTCTTGTTTGCGTTTGCCCCTTTTGTTGTTGTGGTGTCGACTCAAATGGTTCCTTCGTGTAGTTGTTCGCTCAATTGTAGCATAAAATCATCTTGGCTAAGGTTATACTGCTCTTTTCGACGGCGATCGCGGATCGCGACGGTACGGTTGGTAACCTCCTCATCCCCGACAATGACGACATAGGGAACCTTCTGTTTCTCGGCGGTACGGATCCGTTTGTTCATGCTCTCGTTTTTATCATAAACCTCCGCATCGATCCCACGGGTGCGCAGCGCTTTTTTGAGTGCATAGGCATAATCGGCATGCGCCTCGGCAATGGGGACGAAGATCACCTGCGTAGGTGCAAGGAAAAAGGGAAACTCGCCGGCATAGTGCTCGGTCAGGATCGCAATAAAGCGCTCGAAACTGCCCAGAATCGCGCGGTGGATCATCACCGGGCGCTTGCGGGTGTTGTCCTCGGCGACGTATTCGATCTCAAACCGCTCAGGCAGATTGAAATCGACCTGCACCGTCCCACACTGCCATTTGCGGCCAAGCGCATCGGTGATCTTGATGTCGATCTTGGGACCATAGAACGCACCGCCGCCCTCATCGATCCCGTAGGGCAGGTCGTTGCGTTCGAGTGCATCAATGAGTCCCTGCGTCGCCATGGCCCAGACCGCATCGTCGCCGATCGCTTTTTCGGGTTTGGTCGCGATCTCCATTGTGTAGGAGAAACCAAACTTTTTCATGACGCTGTCGACGAATTCGACCACCTCCAGCACCACCTCCTCGATCTGTTCGGGGGTACAGAAGATGTGCGCATCGTCCTGAGTAAACTCACGCACCCGCAACAATCCGTGCAACACTCCCGACTGTTCGTGGCGATGCACCACACCGTATTCGTAATACTTCAACGGCAGGTCACGGTAACTTTTGCCCGAGTGGCGATAGATCTCGATGTGGCCGATGCAGTTCATCGGTTTGATACCGTACTCGGCACCGTCGATCTTGGTCAGATACATGTTTTCACCGTAGTTGTCGTAGTGACCGCTGGTCTTCCACATCTGAGCCTTGAGGATCTCGGGGCCTCGGACCGGCTCGTAACCGCGGTTGCGGTGAGCCGTATGCAAAATCGCTTCGAGCTTGTTGCGCAGCCTGGCGCCAGCTGGCAACCAAAAGGGCAGCCCCGCACCCGACTCCTCGCTGAACATAAAGAGTCCCAGCTCGGTGCCCAGTTTGCGGTGGTCACGTTTTTTGGCCTCTTCGAGCATCTGCATATGCTCTTTGAGCGACGCCTTGTCGGCAAAGGCAATGCCGTAGATGCGGGTGAGCATCTCTTCGTTCGCATCCCCGCCGATGTAGGCTCCGGCGATGCGGGTGAGCTTGACATGATGGAGCAGACCTGTATTGGGCAGGTGAGGGCCGCGACAGAGATCCTCAAAATCGCCCTGACGGTAGATCGAGACTTCGGCATCGTCGATGCGCTCAAGCACCCGCTGTTTGAGGTCGTCTTTGGCGAATTTCACCTCAGCCTCGTGTTTGGGCAGGGTGTACTTTTCGATCGGCAGTTTCGCTTTGGCCAGCTCTTTCATGCGTTTCTCGATCGCTTTGAGATCCTCTTCGCCGATCTTGACGTCGGTACGAAAATCGTAATAGAACCCCTCATCCACAACCGGTCCGACAAAAAACTGCGTATGGGGATAGAGGGATTTGATCGCCTGTGCCATCAGGTGCGCCGCCGAGTGGCGGATCAGCTCCAGTGCTTCGGGCGTATTGTCGTATGCGATCGGCTCACCCACAGGGTTTGCGCCTGCGCTTTGGGTATCGACGATTGCTCCGTTTTGCATGTATCCGATGATGTTCTCACTCACGATGGGTACCTTGTTGGAAAATTAGAGGGATTATAGCGTAAGAGGGTGGAAAATTAGGAATTAGAAAGTAGGAATTAGACATTTTTGGTCAAATACGTGTGATTTTTTCGATCATCAGCTGGATCGTCGTCTCACCGCGAAAGTGATTTTCGTTGAGGGTATAGACGATCTCGCAGCGCGCACCGATGG